>PARP01000049.1 GCA_002711565.1 Bacteroidota bacterium | reverse complement strand
TAATACTATGGCGAATCATCGTATAAGCAGGTATTTCACCTCTTTTCTTATACTTCGGATGAGGTAATCTGGTAAATGGAAGATCAAAAGAAGCATCAATTTCTTTTTCAGTCATCACAGGATAAGGTGGATTTACAACCACAAACCCTTTTTTAGTTTCCTGAACTATCTTTTTTGCATTTACTTTATTCGACTCTTCTTCAATATGCTTAAAATTCGAAGCAAATGATCTTTTATTATTAAGACACTCTTGGTGTGAATGAAGTTCAATAATACGTTCATCTTCAGGAATTTCTTTTGAAATATATGCTGTTTGCGGAATATCTGTGAATTGATCTAGTGGAATCTTTTTTGAGAACCTATCCAGTATTTCTTTAAGTGCTTGTTCCCCCATTCCATAAACCAAAAGATCGGCTTTAGAATCTAATAATATTGAAGGTTTTAATTGATCAGACCAGTAATCATAATGTGTTAACCTTCTCAATGAAGCTTCAACACCACCAATAATTACAGGTACATCCGGAAATAGATCCTTTAAGATCTTAGAGTACGTTATTGTTGTATAATCCGGCCTGAAACCTGCTTTCCCGTCAGGAGTATAAGCATCATTAGATCGTAATCTTTTATTAGCGGTATAATGGTTCACCATGGAATCCATACATCCACCAGTCACTCCAAAAAACAATCTTGGTTTACCAAGTTTTTTGAAATCCCTGAGATCATCTCGCCAGTTTGGTTGAGGAACAATAGCAATTCTATATCCTTCAGACTCAATAATTCGTCCCACAACTGCATGACCAAAGGAAGGGTGATCCACATAAGCATCACCTGAAAATAGGATAACATCCAGTTCGTCCCATCCGCGCTTTTTAACTTCATCAAGCGTTGTTGGAAGCCAATCAGTGATCTTATATGTATCTGAGGTTTTCACCCTGTAAAAGTACGAATTAAAAGCCTATTCGTCTTCTTTACAAATTCGTTTTATAGATTGAGGGTGAGGTTTGATGATGCCTTTCTCTGTAATGAATCCGGTAATATATTTAGCTGGAGTTACATCAAAAGCGTAATTATAAGCTGGTGAACCGGGAGAGCTTACCAATACTTTCCCAATATTACCATTTGCATCGATTCCTGTTTGATAGAGAACTTCTTCCTCACTGCGCTTTTCTATCTCAATTTCACTACCATTATTGGTCTCCATATCGAAAGTTGAGGTTGGAGCAGCAACATAAAATGGCACTCCTAATTCTTTTGCAACGATTGCTTTGCTAAATGTTCCTATTTTATTGGCTGTATCGCCATTTTTTGCAATTCGATCTGCACCAACAATGATCATGTCTACCATTTTGTTCGCCATCAGATATGCACCTGAGTTATCAGGAACGATCACGTGTGGAACATTCTCATTCTTGAGTTCCCAAGCTGTAAGTTTGGCACCTTGTCCGCGAGGTCTGGTCTCATCAACGTAAACAAAGACTTCCTTTCCTTCTTTATGGGCAGCATAGATGGGTGATAAGGCAGTTCCATAATTTACAAATGCTAGCCAGCCGGCATTACAATGCGTTAAAACATTGGCTTTTTCTCCAAATAGAGAAAGACCATGCTGGCCGATCATTCTGGAATTATTGGCATCTTCATCTGCAATAAGTTGAGCTTCTTTCACAGCAGAATCAACCGATTTTGTTCCGGCTTTAAAAACTCTATTTGTTGCATAGAATAAATTCTGTGCAGTTGGTCTTGTGGCTTCAATATCTTCTTTAGCTTGAAGTACATAATCCATGAAACCTTCGTTTGGGGCTTCAAGCATGGCTTGTGCCATTGCGAAACCTGCAGCAGCACCAATAGCTCCAGCACCTCTAACGATCATAGTTGTGATCGCAAAACAGGTGTCGAAATAGGTTTTACATTCGTGAATCTTAAATTCAAAAGGAAGTAGATTCTGTTCAATCATATAAACAGATGATTCTTCCATCCAGATAGTGCGATATTCTTCTCCGTTTACCTTCATGTTATTTTATAATATATCGGAAGGTAAGACCAAACTCGTCCCACCATATATTTGAGTTGCCCATTAAGTTAAATCCGGGTTTCAGATCAAATGAAATACTAATGGGAGTATTGTAAAAGACATATTCAATTCCTAGAATAGCATCAGCTCCAACAATGGTCATTGGGTCATTGATGTTATTATCCCACCAATCTGGCCAACTGGTTCTGTTACCTTTAAAATGACCAATATGGGCTCCAATTCCGTAATACCAGTTCAATCCCGGCTCATACATTTCATTATTGTAGGTATACAATCCTGTAAGAATATAACCTGAGAATCGACTTGAAAGAATTCCTTCAACTGCATTATATCTGGATACAAAATGCTTAACACTTACACCATAAGAATTTCCAAGTCTTAAGCCTACGCTAGTTTCATAGTCCTGAGCATGCAATAATGCTGAACATGCGATAAATACAATTGTTATTATGAGCTTTTTCATACGAAAAGATACTATTTTTTTAATTCATTAAGCGCCAACCATGTCATTACACCCATTCCGGTTTCCAAACAAGACTCGTCTATACCGAATAAAGGTGTATGCAGGCCATAATTTACTTCTTTGTTAATATCACCAACTCCTAAACGATAGAACATTGAAGGAACATGCTGAGCAAAGTATGCAAAATCTTCGCCAGTCATTCTAACTTCCAGTGGAATCACATTGGCTTCTCCAAGATATTCAGATGCTGCTTTGAAAGATGAATCAGCTAGCTTTTCATCATTAACAAGATAAGGATAACCCTTGCTGATAAATACCTCACAATCGCCACCTGCAGCCTGAGCAACTCCTTTAGCAATCGATTCGATCTTACGATGAGCATCGGCACGCCATTCTTCGTCCATCGTTCTGAATGTGCCTTTAATATTTACTTCATTAGGAATAACATTATAAGCACCATTAGCAATAAATTTACCGAATGATAATACTGTAGGTACGTTAAAATGAGCATTTCTACTAGCGATCTGTTGTAGCGCAACTATAATTTGAGAACCAATTAAAACCGGATCAACAAGTGCATAAGGCATTGCAGCATGTCCGCCTTTACCGATCACTTTTAAATTGATCTCATCAGTTGATGCCATATATTTACCTGCACGAATACCGATCTTTCCGGCTGGTAATTCGGGATATACGTGCTGACCTAACATTTTTTCGACTTTAGGGTTTTCCAAAACACCTTCTTCGATCATGAATTTCGCACCGCCCGGAATAAGATCTTCGGCAGGTTGAAATACAAATTTGATAGTCCCTTCAAAATCATCCTTTAATTCTGAAAGAAGTTTTGCTGTACCAAGTAATGAAGCCATGTGAACATCATGACCACAGGCATGCATTACACCATCATTCTTGGATCTGTGATCGAATTCATTCGCTTCTTGAATAGGAAGTGCATCCATATCGGCACGTAGTGCAATTACAGCTTTTTCAGGTTTTTTACCTTCAAGTATTCCAACTAAACCATTCTGAAATACATTTCGTTGGACTTTTATTCCAAGTCCTTCCAGATATTCAGCTATATAGTCAGATGTTTTATTTTCCTGATTGGATAACTCAGGATTTGCATGTAAATGTCGATAACATGATCTGATCTCTTCAAAACTCTCTTTGGCTAATTCAGCGACTCTTTCTTTGGTGATCATGGATGTAAATTTTTTCTAAAAATACGGCCTTCACTCTTCATTTTCAAATGATTCATCGAACACTTATGAACAGTTCAGGCAGCGTATTGATTATATAGTTTGTGATAATGTCCTTTTTTCTGAAGNAAATCTTTATGTGTTCCTTGCTCAATGATCTCTCCCTTATCGAATACTAAAATCTCGTCTGCATCTTTTATGATATTCATATGATGACTGATGATAAGACATGTCCTGTTTTGCATCAGATTGCGCAGTGCATCAAAAACAAGTTTTTCTGATTCAGGATCAAGGTCTGATCCAGCTTCATCCAGGATAAGGATCGGTGCATCTTTGAGTATAGCTCTAGCAATACTTAGTCGTTGACGCTGACCACCTGAAAGCTTCACTCCCTGATCTCCAATATTTGTTTCATAGCCGTTTTCAAGTTCCATGATGAAATCATGTGCATGAGCCAGCTTTGCGGCTTTTTCAATCTCTTCTTTAGTATAGGAGGTGTTTAGACATAAATTCTCGTAAACTGAAGCATTGAACAAAATGGTTTCCTGACTTACAATTCCGATAAGAGCTCTGAGTTCTTCAATTTTAATCGTTTTCAGATCAACACCATCTAAATCAATTTTTCCTTTTATAGGGTCAAAAAATCTTGGAATTAAATCCGTAAAAGTAGATTTTCCGGCACCTGAAGATCCTACAATAAATAGGTTTTGACCTTTCTTAATTGTACAACTAATATCTTTTAGAATGGTTTTTCGCTCGTACTTGAAGTCAACTTCCTTAAATGACAATTGCTGATCGAAAGTTGTTTTTGAAACAGCATTCTCATCTTCATAGATTACTTCATCAGCATTTAAAACTTCATAGATCCTTTCGAGTGATGCTTCACCTCTTTGGATATTATAATATGCCTTGCCAATAGCTTTTGCAGGAGGAATGATCTGTGAAAATATTGCTAAATATGTGATGAAAACAGCTGCATCAAGAGTTTGTGAATCACCTAAAACGATCTGTCCACCAAATAATAGAACTGCCACCATAACCAATATTGATAAGAACTCACTTAATGGTGAAGCAAGATCACGCCTACGATACATGTCATTCATCAGTTTTGTATACTTCTTATTTGATTGATCAAATGAATCATAAGAACTATCAATTGCATTAAATGCCTTAATGATCCTCAAGCCTGAAATGGCTTCTTCAATTGTGGCTATCAATCCGCCCAATTGGGATTGAGTTTTTTGGGATGTGCTTTTAAGTTTTCTTCCAATTCTGCTGATGATAAAAGCACTTAAAGGAAGTAGTATTAGAACAAATAAAGTGAGTTTAGGACTAATGATGATCAAAGTGAATAAGTAAGATAGAAGTGCGATCGGATCCCTGAAGATCATTTCGAGTGAACTCATAATTGACCATTCAACTTCCTGAACATCATTTGTTATGCGAGTTATCACGTCCCCCTTCTTGCGCTTACTGAAGTATGAGAGAGGTAATATCAAGATCTTCTTAAATAAATGGTTTCTTAGATCCTGAACTACTCCATTGCGGACTGGAGCCAGAAAGTACATCGCAGCATAACGAAACAGATTTCTTAGGAGGTAAAAACTTACAATTAGGATCGATGTGATGAAAAGCACTTCATTTTCACCTTTGGTTTCGATCATGATCCCGATCTGATAATAGAAATGTTCTGTCAATGAATTTATATCTAGCCAATTTAGAGGTTCAGTGATCATCACTGGCGCCTGAACTTTAAATAAGATCTGAAGTACAGGAATAAATAGTGCAAAGGAAACCAGTGAGAATAGTACAGATAATATATTGAACAGAACATTTAATAATGCATAAGCCCAATAAGGAATTAGATATCTGAAAAGGCGTCGGAGATTCATTAAAACAAAGATAATTAAAATGAGCATTCTGCTTTTTATGCAATTGGTGTTTTAAGCGTTAAAGTGCTACTTTTGTACCATGGAATCTAAACGTCAGCATAAAATATCAAAACTCCTTCAGAAAGATCTTGGTGAGATCTTCCAGTTGGATTCAAAAAGATTATATAAGGGTGCAATGATCACGGTTACTAAGATCAATGTTACTCCAGATCTATCGATCGCTAAAGTATATGTAAGTATTTTCGCAAGTCCGGATACTGAAGAGGTCTTGAAATTGATAAAAGTGAATTCTAAAGATGTGCGTCATCAATTGGCAAGAAGAGTAAAACATCAGCTACGTGTGATTCCGGAGCTTCAATTCTATCTTGACGACTCATTGGATTATATTGATAATATTGAATCTCTCCTGAAAAACGGTTAATTTGAATTTCCCTTTTTACATAGCCGGTAGATATCTGAAATCTAAGAAATCACATAATGTGATCAATATTATTTCATTGATATCCATGTTCGGTGTATGTATCGGAACAATGGCTTTGATCATTGTGCTTTCTGTTTTCAATGGCTTCGAAAATCTTGTTACTTCACTTTATAATGATTTCTATTCTGACCTTGTTATAGAGCCAGCTACCGGCAAAACATTGAATGTTAATGAGATCGATATTGCTGAAATAAAGAATATTGAAGGAGTTGCAAACTTTGTTGAGGTGATTGAAGAAAATGTTTTATTGCGACAAGGAGATAAACAACATATTGCAAATCTAAAAGGAGTAAGTGGAGACTTTCTTAAAAGATCTAAGGTCGATAGTGCAATTATTGAAGGAGGATTTTTCTTGCAAAAGAATCAATTGGAATTTGCAATGATCGGTGTAGGAGTAGCCTACTATCTTAATTCCAGAATTGGCGATTTCCCTGATCCGATCTCAGTTTATGCTCCTAGAAATACCGGAAGCTATCGCCTGAACATGACTGAAGATTTCAATCAGTTGAACATTCAACCATCGGCTGTTTTTTCATTTCAACAGGATATTGATTCAAAATATATGATCGTATCATTAAACTTTGCAAAGAAGATATTGGAATATTCTGATGAGAGAACTGCTTTGGAATTGAATCTGGATGAAGATGCATCTCTTGAAAAAGTTCAATTGAAAGTGCAAAGCATCATTGGTGAGAATTATAGGGTTCAAAATAGATTTGAAAAACAGGCTTCTTTATATAAGATCATGAAGTCAGAAAAGTTAGCCATTTTCGTAATCCTTAGCTTTATTCTTGTGATCGCTACCTTTAATATCATTGGTAGCTTAAGCATGCTGATCCTCGATAAGAAGAAAGATATCGTTGTACTTCAATCCATGGGAGCCAGCTCAGCCTTAATAAAAAGGATTTTCCTGATCGAAGGAAGTATGATCTCTATTGGCGGAGCATTTCTGGGATTGATCTTAGGAGCATTGATCTGTATAATCCAACAAGTGTTCGGAATTATCAAACTAGGTAGCGGCGATGGAAGTTTTGTAGTTGATGCTTATCCGGTTCTTATGCAATGGACTGACTTTATCCTGATCTTTATAACTGTTACGATTATCGGTTTGCTTGCAGCATGGATCCCTGTTCGAAAACTCTCAGCAAGATACCTGAACGTTAAGCTCAATTAATCAATATAAACTTCTAAAACCTTTGTCTTGTGATCAGGAATGATCTGAATATCAGTTGTTGTAGCTGGTAGTAAGATTGCTTCACCTGCTGCAACATTCAAATTCCCACCCGGGAAATTCAATCTGTAACTTCCCTCAACACATACATGGATCACAAAGGAATCCAAATAACCATAATCCTTTTCAATTCCTCGATCAAGATCCATAATATTGGTGATGAAATGAGGAGTCTTTAAGATATTAATGGTCTCATTTTGTTTGTCGCGATATGCAGTCTTATAGGATTTCTCAATACCAAAATCAATAGCATCCAAGGCTTCGTCGGTATGTAATTCTCTGCCTTCACCTTTATCATCTTTACGATCCCAATCATAAATTCTGTAGGTTGTATCTGAAGTTTGTTGTATCTCTGCCAGTGTAATTCCCGGGCCAATTGCATGTACTCTTCCAGCAGGAATATAGAATACATCACCTTGATTTACAGATTCATAATTCAAAATACCGGAAAGCTCTTTTGATTCAAGTTTCTGTAAATATTCTTCTCTATTCGATTCTTTTGAAAATCCGGAGATCAATTGTGCATTTCTTTCCGCATCGAGTATATACCACATTTCAGTTTTACCATTTCCGATCTTGCGCTTTTTGGCAAGCTCATCATCAGGGTGTACCTGAATTGAAAGCCAATCATTGGTGTCGATAAACTTTACAAGTATTGGAAACTCATTACCAAATTTTTCAAAATTCTTTTCCCCAACGAGGTCACCCATATAAACTTCTACAAGCTCATTCAATTCATTTTCTTCCAAAAAACCATTGGTGATCTCACTTTGATCACCTTCAACACCTGAAAGGATCCAGCTTTCACCAAGTTTATCCATATCTTCTGGAATATCCTGATAATACTTTTTCAGTTTCTGACCGCCCCAGATCTTTTCTTTATGGATGCTTTTAAATTTGAAAGGATAAAGTGAATTCATTGGCTTTTTACTAAATTTGATTCATACAAATTTAAGAAATAGATGCAGAAAGTTTCAGTTTTTTGTGGGTCTTCAATGGGAAGCGACCCATATTATCAGAATAAAGCCGTTGAATTAGCAAATTACCTTCTAGAACATAATATGGATCTTGTGTATGGTGGTGCAAGTATTGGGATCATGACAGTATTAGCAGACACTATGTTACAAAAGGATGGAGTGGCTATCGGAGTTATGCCAAAAGCATTGATCGATAAAGAAATCACTCATAAAGGATTAACTGAACTCCACGTTGTAGAAAGCATGAGTGCCAGAAAGGATCTGATCGTAAAACTTTCTGATGCATTTGTAGCGTTTCCCGGAGGGATGGGAACTTTGGATGAGTTATCAGAAATTCTAACACTAAACCAGATTCGCGTAGAAGACAAACCCGTTGGGATCCTGAACCTGAAAGGCTATTTCGATCCTATTCTCGATTTTGTAGATAATGCGGTTAAAGAAGGTTTTATGAGAGAAGAGCATCAAAAGAATCTTATCGTTTCTGATTCAATCCCTGAGTTGTTTGAAAAAATGAAAGCCTATCAGCCTTTATCAATGAAAAAATGGATAGAGGATATTAAAACTGAATCAAAGAATAGATAAAGCCTTCTAAATTTCGTAACTTAGTAAGACTCAGTTACGTGATGAAAAAGGCCGCATTCTTCCATAAAATTGATAGGAAAAAAGTACAATGTGTACTTTGTCCGCATAAATGTGTTCTTTTGCCAGATCAGAAAGGGATCTGTCAGGTCAGAAAGAATGTAAAAGGAGACCTTTTTACTGAAAATTATGAACGACTATGTTCTGTAGCTCTGGATCCAATCGAAAAGAAACCTCTTTATCACTATTTTCCCGGAAAAAATATTTTATCAATTGGCAGCGTAGGTTGTAATCTGAAGTGTAAATTCTGTCAAAATTTCGAGATCTCTCAGTCAAATGTAGATGAAAGTCCATACCTCAAAAGCTATACGTCTGAAGAAGTGATACAATTTGCTAGGCACGAACAAAACAATGTAGGAGTTGCTTATACCTATAATGAGCCGATCGTATTTTATGAATATGTTTTGGAAACTGCAAAGCACGCACATGAGAATGGCTTAAAGAATGTATTTGTGAGTAATGGTTACATAAATCCGGAACCTCTGGAGAAGCTTATCCCTTTTATTGATGCATTCAGCATCGATCTTAAAGGGTTTACAAAAGCATACTACGAGGAAATGTGCAGTGGAAATTTAGAAGACGTTAAGAAAGCAATTCTGCAGATCAAAGAGGCAGGGAAGCACATTGAGTTAACCAACTTGGTGGTAACAGATGTGAATGATCAAGAATCGGATTTTTACGAAATGATCAAATGGATCGCCAATTCTTTAGGGGAGGAAACGGTACTCCATATTTCAAGATATTTCCCGATGTTCAAATTCAAAAATCTGCCAACATCACATTCAAAGCTAAAGATCTTGTTTAAGATCGCCAAACAGGAACTGGATCATGTATACATTGGAAATATGCGAACTGATAGTGAGCAAAACACCTATTGCCCTAATTGCGATTCTTTATTGATAAAGCGTTCTGCTTATGAAGTTGAACTTATGGGAATGGATCAGGGATCATGTATTAAGTGTAACACCAGAGTTATGAATTATGCATAGATCAAACGCTCGTCAAACCGTTTTTGCTGGCAGATTTTATCCTTCACATAAAAAGGATATAACAAAGCTTTATGAGACTATTTTACTTTCAGAAAAGTTGAAGATCAATTATGAACTTGCTGATGAAAAAGCTATAGGTGCCATTTTTCCTCATGCCGGATTTATGTACTGCGGTTATCAAGCGATTCATGCTCTTGAGATCTTAAGAACCGCAGAACGCAGGTTTGAAACTATCATCATTGTAAATCCCAATCATACAGGCTATGGTGAAGATATTTCTGTTGATGGAAACAAATTTTGGAAAACACCATTCGGCGATTTGGAAGTTGATCAGGATTTTGTGAGTAGTTTAGGATTGAGTGTGTCTGATCTTGCTCATCAATACGAACATTCGGGAGAAGTTATCTTGCCTTTCCTTAATTATGCACTCGATTATCAATTTAAGATCGTTCCAATTTGTTTGTCATTGCAAGATCATGAGCACGCCAGAAAAATTGCATTAGCGATCTTTAATGCAAATCAAGTATTAAAGAAGGAGATCCTTGTTATTGCGTCATCCGATTTTTCACATTTTGTTAGTCCCGAATATGGATATATGCTTGATAAACCAGTGATAGATGCAATTGAAAAGTTGAATTCCTATGAAGTAGAACGACTGGTTAAAGCCAAGCAAATTTCAATCTGTGGATTTGGTCCGATCATGACTCTGATAGAATATATGAAGCTTCATTGCGAAGATCCCGAATTATCGCATTTACGTGGTGGACATTCCGGAGAAGTTCACCCATCAAGTGAAGTGGTGCATTACCATTCATTTTTGGGGACTGATTCCTCATCTCACTAGTATTATTTATTTCCTCATTAACATTTTATTTTCATTCTTTAGTTTAAAAAATAAAATGTGCTTCGGTAACCTCCATAATGTTTTTTATGAAGTCAGTTTATTGTTTTCATAATAAACATTATGTGGGTTTGTTATATGATTATAGGAATTACTGGCACACTAGGAGCCGGCAAAGGAACGATTGTCGATTATTTGACAGAAAACCAAGGATTTAGGCATTATTCGGTACGTTCTTTTTTAATTAAGGAAATAGAAAAGAGAGGACTTGAGGTGAATCGGGACTCTATGACTTCTGTTGCAAATGATCTTAGAGCTTTAAACAGTCCTTCATTTATAGTTGATCAATTATTTGTTGAAGCTAGTGAAACTGAGGGGAATGCTGTTATTGAAAGCATCAGAACTCCAGGAGAGGTAGAGTCTTTAAAACAGAATGGAGATTTTTATCTTTTCGCTGTGGATGCTGATCCTGAAATTAGATATGAAAGGATCCTTGCAAGAAAATCTGAAACAGATAATGTTAGCTTTGAGGAATTCAAAGCGAATGAGGAACGCGAGATGACTTCCACAGACCCACATAAACAGAATCTGCTAAAATGCCGTGAAATGGCTGATTTCGTTTTAAATAATGATGGAAGTCTAAAAGATCTGCACCATCAGATAAATCAAATTATTCAAAAAATTATTAAGTAGAAATATGAGTACTGAGAATAAGAATCATCGCCCAAGCTGGGACGAATATTTTATGGAGTTAGCGAATGCTGTAGCTAAAAGAGCTACCTGCGATAGAGGAAGAAGTGGTTGTGTGATCGTGAAGAACAGACAAATTCTTGTAACCGGATATGTTGGCTCACCGAGAGGACTAGAGCATTGTGATGAAATTGGACACTTATTCAAAAAGGTATACCATGAAGATGGTTCAGTAACTCAACATTGCGTGCGTACTGTGCATGCTGAGCAAAATGCGATCTGCCAGGCAGCAAAGCTTGGAATTGGATTGGAAGGATCAACATTGTATTGCAAAATGACTCCATGTCGTACCTGTGCAATGCTTATAATCAACTGCGGAATTGAAAGAGTTGTGTGTGAGAAAAAATATCACGCAGGTGCCGAGTCTGAAGAAATGTTCAGAGCAGTTGGTGTCAAACTCGAATACTTCCACGAAGAAGTTGAAGAATACGAAGGACAGAAAGCTTAATATAGATTAACTTTTTGTCGTGAATAATGCTCTAAACGTCGACTTTCAAGGAGTTTGAATAGTATAACACTCCTTTATTAATATCTTTGATTTACTAAAATTTATCACGTGAAAATTGCGATTATAGGTTTTGGCGCTGCAGCGATAGGCTTTATTGAAAAAGTAAAAGATGCAGGCATAGAAGTTCATGTCTTTGAAAAATCGAAAGACATCTATTCATCAAGTATATCCGGTATCCGCGCCGATGGAAAATTATTTGTTTCCAGCGACATGGGTGGTGAACTGGATGTAGACCTCAAACTACAAAAGGATCTTGTAGATTTCTGGATCAGTAAAACTGATAATAATTCAGTTGAAACCGGGAAATCCTTTGCGAATCCTGACTACTACAAACAATTCTACAGTAAAGGCTTTATGCCTATTCTTTCCGATTTTTATCATCTCGGAACAGATCAACTAAAAGAAGTGCTTTATAACATCTTCGAAGAGTATAAGAACAATAAGAATATCCATTTTCATTTCAATAAGAATATTAAATCTTTTGAAGTGAATAATGGTGATGCGATCATTGAAGGCGAGAAGTTTGAAAAAGTCTATGTAGCCGTAGGACGTAGTGGTCATAAACTGGTTAAGGAATTAATGTCGAATTATCCTGAATTCGTTGTTGATAGCTCGAAAGTTGATCTTGGTATCAGATACGAAGTTCCAAATCATATTGTAGATGATCTTAACCGTGAAATGTATGAGTTCAAGGTAAAGTTCAAAAGCAAGACCGGTTATATGGTTCGTACCTTCTGTAATAACCCTTCCGGTTATGTAGTAACAGAAAACTATGGTGACTTTAAAACTGTAAATGGCCATTCAAAACTTAAAGAGAAAAGTCAGAATACCAATTTTGCCATTCTTACAACCGTTCAGCTAACTGAACCATTCAATGATCCGATCGGTTATGGTTCTCATATTGCGAAGATGTCGAATCTTCTGGCAGGAGATAAAGTGATCCTGCAAACATATAGCCATTTTAAGAATTCGAAAAGAACAAAGAATTTATACAGAGTAATGCCAACGCTTCCGGAATCTCAATACATATTAGGTGATGTGAATTTAGCATTCCCACGCAGAATTGTTGAGAGCATTGTAGATTTCGTTGACAATCTGGATACGGTTGTTCCTGGCATTGCAAATCCTGATAACCTTGTTTATGCTCCAGAGATCAAGTTCTATTCAAATACCTTGAATAATGATCTGGTTGATAGTGTGAAATTCATTGGAGATTGCTCCGGATATACACGCTCTATCATTTATGCTACAGCTCATGGTTATCTTGAAGCAGAAAAATTAATTGAAAACAATCAATAGGTTTAACTAAAATCAAATAAAATGAATAAAATCATTTCTAAACTAAAGTTCATACCGATGGCGATGATCGCTGTAAGTATGGTGCTTGCTGTGCCTGCGCACGCAAAAAAGAAAAAGAAAAAAGAGAAGACCGAAGAGTCTGCTGCGATTAGTTCAGGCAAAGTTAGTGGATTGAAATTAAGAAGTATCGGACCAGCATTTACTTCAGGTCGTATTTCTGATTTCGCTGTAAATCCTAATAATCCTAGCGAATACTATGTAGCTGTTTCAAGTGGTAACGTTTGGAAAACAGTTAATAATGGTACAACATGGTCAGCTATATTCGAGAAATATGGTTCATACGCAATGGGTGTGATCACTTTGGATCCTAACAACTCAAATGTTGTATGGTTAGGAACAGGTGAGAATAACCACCAACGTGTTATTGGATATGGAAACGGTGTTTTCAAATCTATGGATGGTGGTAAATCTTGGAAAAATATGGGTCTGAAAGAATCTCGCCAAATAGGTGGTATCGTTGTAGATCCTAATGACTCAAATGTCGTTTATGTTGCTGCTGAAGGTTCTATCTGGGGCCCAGGTGGTGAACGAGGTTTATACAAATCTGTTGACGGTGGTGAGAACTGGGAAAAAGTTCTTGAGATCTCTGAGCACACAGGTATTAATAATATCGTTATGGATCCACGTGATTCTAAGGTATTATATGCTACTTCAGAACAAAGACGTCGTCACGTACATACTAAAATTGGTGGTGGACCAGAATCTAAGGTTTACAAATCAGTTGATGGTGGTAAGAACTGGAAGAAGATCATGAAAGGTCTTCCTGGTGGTGATATCGGTGGTATGGGTATCGCTATTTCTCCAGTGAATCCTGATGTTCTTTATCTGATCGTTGAAGCTGCTGAAAGAAGTGGTGGATTCTATCGCACAACTAACAGAGGTGAAACTTGGCAAAAAATGAGCTCTTATAGCTCAAGTGGTCAGTATTATAATGAGATCTTCTGTGATCCTGTGGATGTTGATAAAGTATATTCTACTGAGACTGTAACAAGAGTAACTGTTGATGGTGGTAAAACATGGAAGCGTTTAGGTAATAATAAACGTCACGTTGATGATCACGCAATGTGGATCGATCCTAAAGACACTAATCACATGCTTATTGGTGGTGATGGTGGTGTTTATGAAACCTTCGATGGTGGTAAACATTATCAATTCAAAACAAATCTTCCTATTACTCAGTTCTATCGTGTAGCTGTTGATGATACTGCTCCATTCTACTGGGTTTACGGTGGTACACAAGATAATAACTCTTATGGCGGACCAAATGCAAATACTTCCGCAGATGGTGTAACTGCAGGTGAATGGGTTGTTACTTTAGGTGGTGACGGATTCTGGCAAGCAATTGAACCAGGAAATCCAAACATCGTTTATTCTGAATATCAATATGGTAATATCTACCGTTATGACAAACAAAGTGGTGAAAGCATTGGTATCAAACCACAACCTCGTAAAGGTGAAGAAACTTACAAATGGAACTGGAATACTCCTTTCATTTTAAGTCCGCATAGCAAAACTCGTCTATACATGGCTGCGAATAAAGTTTTCCGTAGTGATGATAGAGGTAATAGCTGGACAGTGATCAGTGATGATATTACTGCACAGATCGATCGTGATACTTGGCCTGTAATGGGACGTTACTGGGGTTCAGAAGCTGTTGTAAAAGACGTTTCTACTTCATTATATGGTATGGCAGTTTCTCTTGATGAGTCGAGAGTTAAAGAAGGTTTATTAGTTGTAGGTACTGATGATGGTGTGATCCAAGTAAAAGATGGTGACAACTGGGTGAAAACTGATAAATTCCCTGGCGTTCCTGCACATACGTATGTAAGTGATCTTGCTCTTGATAAATTTGATGAGAACATTATCTATGCAACATTTGACAATATGAAACGTGATGATTTCAAACCTTATGTGATGAAATCAACTGATAAAGGTCAAACTTGGGTTTCTATTTCAAATAACTTACCAGAAAATGGTACAGTTCACAGCATTATTCAAGATTTCGTTGACAAAGACTTATTATTCGTAGGTACAGAATTTGGTGTTCACTTCTCAGTTGATGGTGGTGCAAACTGGACGCAATTAAAGTCTGGTATTCCTCACATTCCTGTGAAGGATATCACTATTCAGGAAAGAGAGCATGACCTTGTAATGGCAACATTTGGTCGTGGGTTCTATATCTTAGATAACTATTCTCCATTAAGAGATATCGATAAAGATTTCTTCAATAAAGAAGCTCATATCTTCCCTGTTAAGAAAGCTTTAATGTATATCCAGGATGGTGCTAAATACGGACAAGGTTCAATGCCATATTATGGTAAGAATCCTGCCTTCGGTGCGACTTTCACTTATTTCGTGAAGGAAATGCCAAAAACGCTTAAGCAAGAGCGTAAAGCTAAAGAGAAGAAGTTAATTAAGGATAAAGCTCCAATTCCACAGGTTACTGTTGAACAAATGAGAGCTGAAGCTGCTGAGGTAGCTCCACACTTGATCTTCACTATTAAAAATGATGCAGGTGAAGTTGTACGTGTTATTAAGCAACGTGCTGGTAGTGGTCTTACAAGAATGACTTGGAACTTACGTCATGCAGGTTTTTTCGGTGGTAGAAGCGCTTCTAAATTCAATCCATTCAACAACTCAAGTGACGGCTTATTCGTAATGCCGGGTACTTATACTGTAGAACTTGATATGTTTGCTAAAGGTGAAGTTAAGCATTTAGTAGATCCTGTATCTTTTGAAGTTGAAGCATTAGCAAATACTACTTTACCTGCTAAAGACAGAGCTGCAATGGTTGCATTCCAAAAGAAAACAATGGAATTATACCGTGTAGTTGATGCTACTGAGAAAGTTGCTGAAGATATGCAAAAACGTACTGTTGCATTGAAGCAAGCGATCAGCAATACTCCTGGTGTTCCATTCGAATTAATGGAGAAAGTAAGTAAACTTGAGAAAGAGATCGCTGATATCATGTGGGAATTCAACGGCCAGCGTCCAAAAGCTAGTCCGGAAGAGGTTCCACCAGCAATCCCATCGATCAATGATCGTTTAGGTAAATTATTATATTACCAATTCAATACAACTTCTGATCCAACTCAAAACATGCGTGATAACTATGACCGTATTGTTGAGAAATTCGATCCTGTTTATGCGAAAGTTAAGCAGCTAATGGAAGTTGATATTAAAGTAATCGAAGCTGAGGTTGAGAAATATGGTGCTCCATATACTCCTGGCAGACTTCCTGATTGGAAATAGAGATTAACCGATTCTGGACGACTTCCTCTTGAGGACGTCGTCCAAGCATAGGGCTATTCGTCATAAGACGGATGGCCCTTTTTTATTTATAGGTTTGCAGGTTTGCATGTGTGCAAGTTGGCAGGATGTCATGTTGTCAAGATGTAAACTAGTAGTGCATCGTAGAGCCGGCCAGACAGAACGGCGGGGAAGGTGTTAGGGTGAATTGTTTTTCAAGGGCTTTGATGCCCGCCAGAAAAACAAGAGCGGGGCGAAGCTTCGTTCTGTCTTGATTTTTTGGTTCGTTTTGTATCAAGACAAAATGAACATTTACTAATTAGGTATCCAAGAATAAAACTTTTTAATAGTATTGTCCTTCACTACTATACGTAATTCAGATTCATATTTATCAAGATTGATTGAATATATTTGGTATTGTACTCCTGATGGATTATAGTTATTAATCTTCAAATTCGAATACTTCTTAAGAAAGTCATTGATGTTATCTCCTATTTTAATCTCAGGGTAATCGTTTTTATATTTTTGGCTGGAATTTTGAAAGAAATATAGCTTTTTATTTAATAAGGTAGCTTCCATGTTTTTATAACATAATAATATGCTACTATCTCCAACGACATCTACTAACAGTTTAAGTGAATCAGGTTTTCCAATGATTTTGAATATCTCAGTGCTATCCATACCGTGCTGTAGCCCTGAAAAAATAATTTCATCGTATTCTATTTTTTCAACTCTTGAATTGGAAGTCATACAAGATGATATAAGAAGAATTGTGGACAGAATAAAAAGTGTGATATTTGATTTCATGTTTAAATTTAGAAAAACTTTTTATTCTGCTAGCGCTGACTTGTAGTCTCTGCTAAGATTTAAAAAACAGAAGAAATAAAGCACGGACGTGGACGTCCGCGCTAGCAATTAATTGTATACATGTAAGCATCATTTATCATTTATCACTCATAATTTATAATTAGATCTTATATCGAGTATCGAATATCTAATATCACCAAATCATATTCGGTATTCACCCTGCTAAAACCTGCATTCACCGATAAAGTGTTTTAAACTGTAACCTTTGAGGCTACATTTGATTCATCAATAAAGTAAATATGTAAAAACGAAATAAAGATTCCCTTTTTCTATAACTCTGATTCTTCAACACGCCCTGAATTCTAGTTCCACGATGGGTAGTTGAAGAATCGCTTTTTTAGGGGGTTTGGATAAGATTTGTGAGGATAACAAAATCAGCTACAGTTAACTGTTCTGCGCGTTTTGTAAGCAATTCATGAGGCGTTTGAATATTGAAGCCCTTTAACGCATTTCTAAGAGTTTTACGGCGCTGATTAAAGCCTGCTTTTACAACTTGAATAAAGAGATCTTCGTTACAATCGAGCTGCTTTACATTATTTCTGGTAAGTCTAATTACTGCAGATTTAACTTTTGGCGGAGGAAAGAAAACGCCTTCATTAACCGTAAAGAGATACTCAATATTATAGAATGCTTGTAAGAGAACGCTGAGGATCCCATATGTTTTACTCCCAGGTTTTTCTGCGATTCGTTCACCAACTTCTTTCTGGATCATCCCTACACATTCATCAACTTCATTTCTGTGGGTAAGGATCTTAAAAAAGATCTGAGAAGAAATATTATACGGGAAGTTCCCTATGATGTTAAATTTCTGATTCGGAAAAAGTTTTGTGAGATCGTATTTTAAAAAATCAGCTTCAATTACTCTATCTGCTGATTCAGGATATTCTTCTTTTAAATACTCAATAGATTCAGTGTCGAGATCGAGAAAGTACGTATTCGTATTCTCTCTATCCATAAGATATTTAGATAAAACACCTTTCCCTGGACCAATTTCAATCAAATTACCATCCGACTTCAAGCCATCAACGATCTTCTTGGCGGTATTTTCATCCGTCAGGAAATGTTGTCCGAGATGTTTTTTAGGCTTAACCATGGAGTTTATCTTAGAATGGTATTAATAATCTACTTGGTAAAAGTAGAGAATTATCGTTTAAATAAACAAGATGTTAGAAGATAGATAATAGACAAAAGATAAGCAGATTTAAAATCAGTCTATTATCTAATATCTATTTTCTATTATCTCTTTGAATTAAATTAATTCAAAGCCAGTATACTCCTGTAATGCTTTAGGAATCTTGATTCCTTCCTCAGTTTGATGATTTTCAAGTAAAGCGGCTAAGATTCTTGGAAGAGCTAATGCGCTACCATTCAATGTATGTGCTAACTGCATCTTGCCATCTTTATCTTTAAAACGAAGCTTCATTCTATTCGATTGGAAGTTCTCGAAATTAGATACTGAACTTACTTCTAACCATCTTTTTTGAGCCGCAGAGTAAACTTCAAAATCGAATGTTAATGCTGAAGCGAAACTAAGATCACCACCACATAATCTTAAAACGCGGAATGGTAATTCAAGTTTTCGAAGTAGATCAGCAACATAATCCTTCATTGTTTCCAAAGTCTCATAAGACTTTTCAGGATGTTCAATGTGAACGATCTCAACCTTATCAAATTGATGAAGTCTGTTCAGTCCTCTAACATCTTTACCATAAGAACCGGCTTCTCTTCTAAAACAACTTGAGTAAGCTGCATTCTTGATCGGGAAATCGCTTTCGTTAAGGATCACATTACGGTATATGTTAGTGATTGGAACTTCAGCTGTAGGGATCATATAAAAATCATCAGCATTAATATAATACATCTGACCATCTTTATCAGGTAATTGCCCTGTACCATAAGCAGAGTCTTTATTCACGAATAAAGGTGGTTGATATTCGGTATAACCAGCCTTTTGTGCTTCATCCAGGAAGAAGTTGATCAACGCTCTTTGGTAACGTGCACCTTTTCCTTTATAGAATGGGAAGCCTGCACCGGTTACTTTACTGCCTAAGTCAAAGTCGATAATATCCTTTTCTTTTGCGAGATCCCAATGCGATTGTGCTTTATCATGAAGTTGTGGAAATTCACCTTCTTCATAAATCGTTTCATTATCATCTTCTGTTTTTCCTGCAGGAACTGAGTCATGAGGAATATTTGGAAGTTCCACTAAAAGTTCATTAAGCTCTTTGGAGATGTTCTCAAGTTCTTCGGCTTTAACTTTTGAAGATTGCTTTAATTCAGCTGTTTTTTGCTTAAGTTCGTTAGCTTCAGCTCCTTTTCCGGATTTGAATAGCATTCCGATCTCTTTAGCAAGTTTATTTGCCTCAGCCAATTGATTGTCGAGAAGGTTCTGTGTGCTTTTTCTATTTTCATCTAAAGCAATGATCTTTTCGATAATTTCCTCAGCGTCAAAATATTTAACAGCTAGTTTTCGAATAACTTCGGCTTTATTGTCTTTTAAAACTTGAACTTGTAACATGCTTAATGATTTTATGCAAAAGTAAGTGATTCTTTCAAAAATGAGTAAAAAAAAATCCCGATGAAATCGGGATTTTTGATGTCTTTATGTAGAATGCTTAGTTAGCTAATTCTTCATTTTGTGTTGGAACAACAGATACAAATGATTTGTTGTCTTTTTTCTTTCTGAACTCAACAGTTCCGTCAACCAATGCAAATAAAGTATGATCTTTACCCATACCTACGTTTTCACCAGCGTTATGTTGAGTACCTCTTTGGCGAATGATAATGTTACCAGCTTTTGCAAACTGACCACCATAGATCTTAACGCCTAATCGTTTACTTTCGGATTCACGACCGTTATTCGAACTACCGGCACCTTTCTTATGAGCCATAACTTAAATTTTTATAGGTTTATCTTAATTTCTTATTATTCTTTATCTGCAGCTTTTTTAGCTGTTGTTGCTTTCTTAGCAGCAGGCTTCTTAGCAGCAGTCTTTTTTGGAGCTGCTTTTTCAGCTGGAGCTTCTGCTTTTGCTTCTTCTGCTTTCTTAGGAGCAGCTTTCTTAGCTTTACCAATTTGCTCGATCACGATCTTGCTGAATAATTGTCTGTGACCATTCGACTTTTGGTATCCTTTTCTACGTTTCTTGTGGAAAACAGTTACTTTATCACCTTTATCATGAGAAAGAATTTTAGCAGTAATTGTAGCATCCTTAATGAAAGGTTTACCAACAGTTACTTTACCTTTATCTTCT
>PARP01000048.1 GCA_002711565.1 Bacteroidota bacterium | reverse complement strand
AACCATTGGGTGTTCAAAGATTAACATGGTAAATACTTGCAATCGGGTACTTAAATTTCCGATATTTGGTATTAGACATACCAAATAACTCTTTATGAAAAAACGAATTATAATCAAATCAACACTTGTATTGGCATTAATGATCTGTACAAGTCAGGTTTTTGCATTAGGCAAACCTTTCCGATTAGGAGTTAAAGTCGGAGTTCCTAATGTAGTATCTATTAACGCAGAGGTTGTTACTCCCCTATTCGGTAACAGAATGGGTTTAATGGCGGATTTCTCAGATTTTTCATTAACTATTGATGATGTTAAAACTGACTTTTCTTATTTTGAGATCGCTGGAAATGTTTATTTCTTTTCAAAAGGAAGAGGACCTTACGTAAGTTTCAGTTATCTGAACATGAAAACGGATCTTACTTATGACGACATTGCTTCAGACATAGATCCTAATGTGTCTGGTGGTACAGCTACCACTCAAGTTAAACTTGACAGCTTTACATTAAAAGTAGGAGCAAAACTTGGAGGCTTGTTTTATTTCAGACCAGAAATTGGATATCTATTTACTACATTACCGGATAATGTTGAGATCACTGTAGATTTCCCAAATTTCCCGTCAGAAACGCAAACTGAAGAAATCCCTTCAGCCTTAACAGGTTCTTTCATTTTTAATCTAGGTTTCGGATTTGCATTCTAGAACGAATTAGTTAAAGACTTTAAGCGTGCTCAATGAGTGCGCTTTTTTTTTATTTCAATTATTTCACATTTTAGCTATTTTCGTATACACTTTAAATATAATTCCGTGGACAGAAAAGATTTTTGGGAAAACGTTTACGAAAGTAAATCATTAGAAGAAGTAGGATGGTATCAACCCAAACCATTGCATTCATTGGATCTAATTCAATCCTTGGATTTGGAAACTGATGATGCAATTATTGATATTGGTGGTGGTGATAGTTTATTATCGGACAACTTAATGGAACTTGGTTATCTTGACATAAGTGTATTAGATATTTCTTTAGAAGCTATCAATAAGGCTAAAATGAGACATGGAAGCACTTCCAAAATACAATGGATCCAATCAGACATAACAGATTTCACCCCTAAGAAAAAATATAAACTTTGGCACGATCGAGCGGCATTTCATTTTTTAACTGACCCTACAGATCAAGTTAAGTATATAGAAACTTGTGAGAATTCTCTAGAAAGTGGTTCATACCTAATTATAGGTACTTTCTCGAAAACCGGGCCTGAGAAATGTAGCGGAATTCCCATCGTACAACACAGTATTGAAGATCTAAAAGTTAAATTTTCTAAAAGCTTCAAATATTTAAAAGGATTGAACGTTGATCATATTACTCCTTCGGGAAATAAACAGAATTTCACTTTTTGCATATTTAAGAAAATCTAAAATGAAAATAAAATTAAGTCTTATCGTTATTGGATTATGCATCAGCATGATCAGTTTTGGACAATCAAAAAAGAAAGTAAGAAAGCTAATCAGAGATTCAGAAGTAGCTAAAACGGAGTTTCTAAGGTCTGATTTTCAGATGAAAGATCATTTTGAAAATGCATATGCCTATGTGATCTTCCCTAATGTGGGCAAAGGTGCAGTTGGTGTTGGTGGAGCGACAGGTACAGGAATTGTTTATGAACGCGGCAGGATCGTTGGTGTAGCAAACCTTACACAATTAAGTATCGGTTTCCAGTTTGGTGGACAAGCTTATCGTGAGATCATCTTTTTTGAGACCGAAAAGCAATTGGATGATCTTAAAAAGAACAAGATAAAACTCGCTGCGCAGGCTTCTGCTGTTGCAGCTACCGAAGGAGCATCAGCAGATGCTAAATATGATAAAGGAGTAATGGTCTTCACCATGCAAAAAGGTGGATTGATGTATGAAGCCAGTGTCGGAGGTCAGAAGTTTAAATTCAAACCATATAACAATAAAAAATAATTAACGAAATGAAAAAACTAATCAGTTTAGCAATGATCATCAGTACCATCGTACTGATCTCTGCATGTGGAAGCGGCAAAAAGCTTGAAGGACAATGGAAACACACAAATTCAACAGCTGAAGAAGCATACATCCTTGAAATAAAAGGTGATACATGGACCTATTATAAAAACACTGAAGTACTTGAAAAAGGTGGTTTAGAGATCAATGGAGATCAAATGATCATGGGACACGATGCTGCAGATGGTCACGATCACGCACCTCACGCATATGCCTGGAGTTTAAGTGATGATAAAACAACTTTAACACTTGAAAGCGATGGTTCAAAATCTGTATTTACGAAAGTTGAGTAATTAATTCAACGGAAGCAAATACAAGAACCCAAAGAAATGACAGATACTTCCACCCAAAACGAAGAGGTGGAAAATAAAATGGAAATAAGGGACACGGCGCTTTATATAAAAAAATGCTCCTCCCGAATAAGATAACACACCTGCCAGAAAAAACCACAAGGAAATGGCGGGTGTGTTTTTTATTAATGGAACTATCGCAATAATGATCAGCCAACCCATACAGATATATAACCAGGTTGACAACTTCCTCATCTGATGGGTGTAATAAAACAATTTAAAGATCACTCCGGCAATAGCAAATGCCCAGATCAATCCAAAGATCACCCAACCAAAAGCTCCACGTAAAGTAACTAAAGCGATCGGAGTATATGAACCCGCTATCAAAATAAAAATGGATGAATGATCCAATTTATTCAATGCATATCGTAATCTTGCGTTTCTGGCTGAATGAAAAACTGTAGAAGCAGTATAAAGAATCACTAAGCATGCACCAAATACTGAAAAGCTGACTACATGCCAGGCATCGCCGTAAATAGCTCCAAATGTGATCAATAAGGCAGCTCCTGCCACAGCCAATCCAATACCAATGGCATGCGATAACACATTGGCTAATTCTTCTTTTTGTCGGGAATTCATCTTGTCCAAGTTTCGGTTTTCAATACAATATTAACATAAACTTAATGTAAAGTAAATAGCTTTTATTTAGAATCACTCAGGAATAGTTTAATTTTGCATTGAAATTAAAACAATTATTAAATGTTGAAGAAAACAAAAATTATTGCCACCATTTCGGATCGAAAATGCGATATCGACTTCCTTACCTCCCTTTATCGCGCCGGAATGAACATCGTTCGGTTGAATACTGCCCACCAGACTCCCGAACAGGCGGAAAAAGTGATCCGCAATGTAAAGGCTGTATCTGAAAAGATCGCGATCCTTATCGATACCAAAGGACCGGAAGTAAGAACAGCAAATTTTAAAGAACCTATCAATCTTGAAAGAGGCGACATCATCGCTATTAATGGGAAAAATGATCCTAATGCCAGTAAGGAACGCTTTTCTGTTAGTTATCCAGATTATGTAAAAGACGTTGCTGTTGGAAATCGAATTCTGATTGATGACGGCACAATTGCTTTTACAGTAATTGATAAGAAGAATGATGAACTGATCTGTAAAGTTGAAAATGATGGTGTAGTTGCTAAGAATAAAAGTGTAAATACGCCTTCAGTTGAGATCAATCTTCCAAGTTTAAGTCAGAAAGACATCGAATTCATCGATTTTGCAATTGACAATAATGTTGATTTTATTGCTCATTCTTTCGTTCGTAAAAAAGAAGATCTTATTGCAATCCAAAAGAGATTAGACGCCAAAAGTAGCAGAGTTAAATTAATCGCTAAGATCGAGAACAAAGAAGGTGTAGATAATATTGATGAGATCTTAGAACATGCATACGGAATCATGGTTGCACGTGGTGACCTCGCCATTGAGATCCCACAAATGATGATCCCGATCATTCAAAAGGAGATCACGAATAAATGTATTCGAATGCGTAAACCTGTGATCATTGCTACACAGATGCTCCATACGATGATCAATAATCCTAGACCTACAAGAGCAGAAGTTAGTGATATTGCGAATGCTGTTTATGACGGGACTGATGCTATGATGCTCAGCGGTGAAACTGCTTATGGAGAATATGCATTGGAAGCTGTAAATGTAATGGTAGAAACTGCAAAAGCAATTGAAGCAGCAAAGAATGAAGCATTTAACGACATTCCTGCGGTTGTGATCAATAATGAGATCTCAGCATTCCTTGCCAAATCTTCTGTTATTGCTTCTACAGATCTGGCAACTAAAGCTATTATTGCCGATTCAACAGGTGGACGAACAATTCGTAGTTTAGCAGCCTACAGACCTGATAATCCGATCTATGCAATGTGTTATGATAAACGATTGGTTAGAGAACTAGCTCTTTCCTATGGCGTTCAAGCGGAGTTTATTAAGCCGGTTAGTAATTCTGATGAGTTTATTCGAAAATCATTAAATACTTTGTGTGAGAAAACATTGCTAAAGTCTTCGGATCTGGTAGTTATTCTTGCAGGTAATTTCGGACCTAGTAATGGACCGTCATTTATAGAAATTTCATCAGTTGAGAACCTGCTGACAAAGTAGAATAGTTAAAAATTTCTAAATTCTACTCTCACATTATAAATTCACCATTTTTTAATCGTAATTTGTAGCAAATTTGTGAAGAATGGTGAATTTTAAACCTTATATTTTCAGGTCCCTTTTATGTTTAGGATTGTTAGTTGGAATTAAGCTTTATTCCCAACCACACAACAATTATTTCCAAACCGGAAGGCTTGCTTTCACTCAAGGTGATTATGTAACTGCTATTCAATATTTTGGATATGATATTCAAATCGATAATAATTCATTTAGATCTTATTATTTAAGAGGATTATCTAAGATCAATTTAGATGATCTGATCGGAGCTGAACGAGATTTCTCAAATGCTATAATGATCGCTCCATATTTTTCGGATTTCTATTTTAACAGAGCTTTGGTAAGAAGTGATCTGAACAATTATGAAGGTGCCTTCAAGGATTATGAAATGGCAATTGAGTTGGATTCTTTAAATCCTGAAATATACTTCCGAAGAGCTCAAACGAATTTACAACTAAAGAAGTTTGAAGAAGTAATCGCCGATTGTGAGAAAATGTTCGAATTAAAATACCATAAAGAGAATGTTTACATCATAAGTGGGATCGCAAAATCTGGAATTGGCAGACATGAAGATGCATTAAAAGATCTTAATGTTGCACTACTATATTACCCAAACAATATCTTTAGTTTATCACAAAGAGCCTCAGTTTATAACGAATTAGGCAATTCTGAATCTGCATTGGAAGATCTGAATCGTGTTATTGAGATTGAACCAAATTATGCTTATGCATATTTCTCCAGAGCTTCTGTTTGGTCAAAAATGGATAGCACTCAAAAAGCCTTAGACGATTATACAAAAGTCATTCAGTTATCACCATATAATGAATATGCTTATTTCAATAGGGCTATTGTTTATAGTACCATGGATAAGCAATTTGATGCGATCAATGATTATAGTAGCGTAATTCAACTTAATCCGAATCATATAATGAGCTATTTCTACCGTGGTAGAATGAGATCTCAATTGAAAGATCATAAAGGAGCAGAAGCTGATTACTCAAAAACCATCGAGCTTTATCCCGAATTCGCAGATGCTTATCAGGCTCGTCAATTCGAGCGTGCTAAACTCGAGGATTATGAAGGATCAGAGCAGGATCGCCAAAAGTTCTTAAGTCTGAATGAAGATGGAGATCTGAATAAGATCGAAAAAACGAAAGAAAAAGAAGACTATCTGGAGAATTTGGTCAAGCTAAGCGGAGATTTCGGAACCTCTGAACAATCAAAAGATAAAGTTCAATATCAACATATCGATATCAATATTCTAGATATTTTCAATGTATCATATAGAAATATGAGCAATGAAAATGTTTATTTCTATGATGCCATCAATAATTTAAGTGCATATCACACACCAGTAATATCTTTCTCAAACTTAGAGAATAAACTCGATCTTGAACTAGCCGAGAAGTATATTCAACAGTATGACCAGATCATTGACTCAACAGATTATAATCCTGCGATACATTTAAACAGAGCATTGGTACATTCCAGCATCGATGATTTTAATAAATCATTTGAAGATCTGGATCTCATCATCTCAAAAGATAAGAACTACGGAATTGCATATTTCGTTAGAGCCAGTACCAGACTCAAACTCATTCAATTACTAAGTAATTTTGATAGAGATCAGGAAAATGTAAGTATCAATCTTGATAAAACTGAAGCTGAAGAAACGCAAAGTGAATTCAGCATCAAAGAACACCGTATTGAAGATGTGATATCAGATCTTGACAAAGCTTTACAGATCGATCCGGGATTCACATTCGCATATTATAATCGTGCTTATGCTAAAGCTACAAATGGAGATCTCAACAGTGCTATGGAAGACTTCTCAAAAGCGATCCAACAAAATCCAAACTTTGCAGAAGCTCTTTATAACAGAGGATTGATCCGCATTTATTTAAATGATGAGAAGTCTGGTTGTGATGATCTTAGTAAATCTGGGGAATTAGGCGTTAAAGCAGCCTATAATGTAATGAAGCGATATTGTTTTAAATAACAATCGCAGTTATCGGTAATTCAATCCGATCTTCAAAATCCATCATCGCATTGATGAGCGCAATCTTCTTGAATTTCTTCAAATCATTTTTATGAATTCTGGCAATTTTTAGGATTGCTTTGTCAAGTAAATTTCTTCTTTGAACACCTTCTAATAATGGATTCTCAGGTGTTACCCATGTTTCCCCATCAAATAATATAATATTTGAATAAGATGCATCGGTAAGGAAACCACCTTTTGTAATGATCACATCATCGCATCGACTTTTTGAGACCATATTTTCGAACACACTTCTTTCAGTTTTCTTAATTGAATACTCTAGCTCAGAAGATTCAACCAGTTCTATCGACTGAATATTCCTTTTATTATATAATTGATATTCTATATGATACGCTGCTTCAGAATAAAGCAATCTGATCTTATATAAACCTTGNGAAGGGATATTCAATTCATTCAGACAATTAGAAATTATGACTGTGTTCTTTGATTTGAATGATTGCTGATACGATCTATCCATTCTTTTCTGGTGTAGATCCAAAAGAAAGAGTTTCCCATCAAGGCATTTGATCGTTTCAACTAAAGGGAACATAAACCTTATCTATTAATTCCTGAAATTCCTCGCGTGTATCACTTAATGCTGTAACTCCTCCTCCACTCTTGAAAACAAAGCCATCTTTAGATTTTTCCATATAACGGATCATTACAGCACTGTCCATATTCTCACCATCAAAAACACCAAAAATACCGGTATAATAACCCCTTTCATAGCTTTCAGCATTCAGTATGACTTCAACAGTTTTAGCCTTAGGAGCACCACAAATAGATCCTGCAGGAAGGAGCTTAGAGAGAATTGTACCAATATTCTTATGATAATCATTCTCCAACTCACCACTTATTTCAGAGCTCACTTGCAGTAAATCTTTATCGCGGGTTTTAATTCTATCGATATATCTGAATCTATTCACTCTCACCTTCTTAGAAACCATACTCAGATCATTTCTGATCAGATCAACGATCGTATTATGTTCAGCAATTTCCTTCTTGCTATTTAGAAGTTTTTCCTCTGCATTCGGAATACTGGCATCTATAGTCCCTTTCATAGGATAAGATGAGATTATTCCCTCTTCGATCTTAACAAAGATCTCAGGCGAAAAACATACGAATTCATTCTTAAATAATAAACGATAGATTGAGTTACTATTATCAAATATATTTTCCAGACTTAAATTCGTATTCAGTTTAGTTGGCATCGTAAGATTCAACAAATAGGAATCACCATAATGAATATGATGCTTAACAATGCCNATTGCTCGCTCATATCTTGAATATGGAATGATCTCTTTTTCAAAAATGATATTCTCAGGGAAATCTGTCTTTAGTGTTTCTTGAGATCGAAATCTAGGTGTTAGATATCTGGTATTTTCAGGTAGTTCATCCAGAGGATAAACGACTGGTTTTTTCTGCTCAAAGTCAATGATAAACAAGAATGGAGTTCTTTGTTTCCCCAATTTGTTTAGTTTATCAAAATATGTTTTGTTAATTTGCATTGTCAAGCAGGATGTAAACTGCAAATATAAGAAAAGATGAAGCTTTTAATTGTCGACAATCATGATTCATTTACGTATAACCTGGTTCAACTGATCAGAGAATGTGACTTATGTTCTTATGATGTGATTTCTCATGATCAGATCGACATTCACAAAGTTTCTGAATATGATAAAATACTCTTTTCTCCAGGACCATCCATTCCGGATGATTTTCCGATAATGAAGCAAATCCTTAAAAAGTATCAATCATCCAAAAGTATTTTAGGTGTATGCCTTGGAATGCAGGCTATGGCAGAATTTTATGGAGGAGAACTAAGAAATTTAAGTTCGGTGGTTCACGGACAAGAAAGAAGATGTGATGTATTGGCTGAAGATCCTCTATTTAATGGTTTACCGGAACACTTTCAAGTTGGTTTATATCATTCCTGGACTGTTAAAGATGAAAATTTCCCTAATGATCTAATAATTACTTCCAGATCAGAAAAGGGAATTATCATGTCATTAAAACATAAAGAGTTTGATGTACGTGGAGTTCAGTTTCACCCGGAATCTATTATCACGAAACTTGGAAGTGAAATGATCTGTAATTGGTTAAGGAATTGATCACTTCAGATATGAACTAACTTCCTTTGANGCATAAATACTTCCATTTGTCAGGTAGTTCTCATGATTATCAACGATCNTGTTCAGTCTATAATGATAATTGACCATCATTCCCAAAGATTGTTTCACACCTTTCTCTGAAATATNGCCCAACCATCTGATATGTTGGATCTTTGCTCCATTTGTAAGATGAAAATTTGCCACAGAATCGTAAGCTTTATTCTTGAACTTTACATTCGTTAAATAATATGCACATAAACGCATGAGTGGCTTCTTTAAAACTGCGCAGATCACTTCATTATTAAACCAACTCTTNTTATTAATCAATTCCTTTATTGCTAAGTGTACATCCTCTTTTTCTGAGCTTTGTAAAAAGATCTTTTNCATTTCTGATCTTTTCAGAAGCAGATCACTCTTATTTTCCAAATAGGTTTTCAACCAGATCATAAATCTAGGAATAGGTGATAAAGTGGCAAATGTTCGAACATTAGGAAACTCATTGGAAACTCTTTCCACAACACGTTTAATAAGAAAATTACCGAAACTAATGCCTTTCAAGCCTTTCTGGGTACTAGAAATTGAATAGAAGATCGCAGTATCTGCCAATTTGGGATCCATCGGTTTTACATTTACATCCAATAATTTCTGAATGCTTGAAGCCATTCCATTCACAAAGGCAACTTCAACGAAAATAAGTGGATCATTTGGCATTCTGTTATGGAAGAAAGCATAAACCCTCCTATCGGTAAATAATCTCTTTTTCAACTCCTTCCACGAATGAATAGCATGTACAGCTTCGTATTCCATGAGTTTCTCAAGAGTCGCTGCTTCAGAATTCCATGTGATCTCTCTCATGTCGAGCAAATTAACATCAAAATAACTGATCAGTATTTGCTTGATATCATTATCTAATTTCTGTAATCGTGGCACACATTTTATTCTAGGAATCAGATCTCTGCGCATGTCTTTTAAGAATATGAATCCGTTTGGTAAGGTGATAAATTTTCTTAGCAATTTAACTCTTGGTGGTATCAAATGATGCTCTTAAATTCAATTCTGCATTGATACGATCTTGTTCATTATCTGCATCTTTTAATTCATTTATTCGACTATTTAAAAGATTGGTATCTACATCCATTTTTCTGGCTATCAATCTTAAGAAACGACCCTTTCCTTGTTCATTAAGATTAATGTATATCAGAGCTAAATGAACGATCTTAGCATGTTTGGAAATTTCACCACCTTCAACTTTGATACATTCGTGCATCAGATCAAGAACCTTATTTGCATCATCTTTTGGAAGATCAGCAGCTATATCAGGAGGAGCATTATCGGATTGGTACCACTCCTGAATGATCGCTTCCATAGTTTGTCTGCTTATTCCGGCAATGGAAGAATCAATATTAATATCAAACTTATTTTTTCGGTTAAATTTTATCATGGTGAGAGCATTTAATGTTCTATATAAAATACGAAATTTAAAAGCCTATTAAAAGTAAAATGGAGCAATACATTTCATAAATTAGCATAAAACAATGATTTATGAAGATTCTAGGAAATTTAATTTGGCTTGTCTTTGGTGGAATCCTGATCGCTATTGAATATGTTATCGCTAGTTTATTACTAATGATCACAATTATAGGTATTCCTTTTGCATTTCAAACGCTTAAACTTGCGGGTCTAGCATTATGGCCATTTGGCTCTGAAGTAGTTACAACGGAAAATCCTGCAGGATGTACTTCTACCCTTCTAAATGTGATTTGGTTGCTCATTGGCGGAATCTGGATCGCATTAACACATGTATTCTTCGGGATCATTTTATGTCTCACAATAATTGGTATTCCTTTCGGAAAACAACATTTTAAATTGGCTGCTTTGGCATTAACTCCATTTGGCAAGACCATTCGTTAATGAGAACTTATGAACTTCTGATTATTGGTGCCGGTCCTGCTGGGCTTGCTGCTGCTTGTTTTTCTAATTTCGAGAAGCATGAAGTGGCTGTGCTTGAACAGAAATCGAGTCCTGGCAAGAAGTTATTGATTGCAGGTACTGGGCAATGTAACCTTACGAATGCAATTCCTACAAAAGACTTTTTAGATAAATATGGTCCGAATAAGAAGTTCGTTAAGAATTGTTTATATAAATTCAAGAATACGGATCTGATAGAATTCTTCGAAAGCAATGGCTTAAAAACTACAACTCTTCCCAATAATAAAGTATTCCCTGAATCAATGAATAGTAAAGATGTTCTTAATACCTTATTAAGGATTATGGACAAGAAGGGTGTTGATCTTTATTGCGAATCTAAAGTCACAGGAATTCAGATCATTGATGATGGATATCTCGTTACAACTCAAAAGGATTCATTCAAAACAGAATTCCTGTGCATTGCAAGTGGCGGTAAATCCTATCCTTCTACCGGTTCTGATGGTTCAATGTATTCAATTATTGAAAGTTTAGGACATAAGATCAATCCCCATGCACCTGCACTCACACCTATTATAACAAACAATTTCAACTTTACGAGTTGTGCAGGCATTGGATTAAAAAAAAACTGTAATATACCATTATAGAGAGAATAAGAAGGTCGGAACTTATAATGGTGATATTTTATTCACCCATATAGGATTATCAGGGCCGGGAATACTCGACAACAGTAGATATTTCTCAGAAAACGACATTCTATGTTTAAACTTAACTGAGTTTAAGAATGCCGAAGAATTGGAGAATGATCTGATATTTAAACTTAATGGTCCCAGGAAAAAGTTAAAGAACCTGCTTTCAGAGTATAATATTCCTGAGAGACTATTATTAAATATCCTCAGTGAATTGAATATCGATCCTTCAAAATTCAGTTCTGAAGTAAATAAAAAAGAAAGGAAGTCAATTATTAGAAATTTAATAGAATTAAGTTTCAAAATTGATCAACTTGGATCTTATAAAACTGCTATGGTTACCAAAGGTGGTGTAGCACTTATGAAAGTCAATCCTAAAACAATGGAATCCAGAATGTTACCATCTTTATATTTCTTGGGAGAAGTGCTTGATATAGATGGAGATACAGGTGGTTTCAATATACAATTTGCATTTTCTTCGGCAGCATCTGCAATTGATGCAATTAATCTTAAAAAAATTTGAATGGATAGGTAGGGTAAATGATTGAATTGTAATCTTTCTAGTAAACGAGACGAAAATTTATTCAATTCACTAACAATCTATATATATCATGAGAACCTATTCAAAATCAATCATTAAGCTTGTTACTCTGATCTTTGTATTAAGCCTCGCTTTTTCAGCTGATGTTTATGCAAAGAAAAAGAACAAACAGAATATCGATCTGAAAACATATAATGTTTTTAAAGGGAAGATATTAGACAACAAAACAAACCTACCAGTTGCTTTTGCAACGATCGCTGTGGTTGGAGAGAATACAGCTACTATTTCTAATAGTGAAGGTGAGTTTACGTTAAAAGTGAAGAAAGATAGCGAAGCTACTGAGATTGAGATCACACATCTGGGGTTTAAAAATCTGAGATATAAGGTTTCAGCATTAAAAGAGAAAAGAAATATTCTGAGAATGGAACTTGCAACTCTAACTCTCGATGAGATTTCTGTGTATCCGAATTCGGCCGAATATATTGTACGTTCAGCATTTGCTAAGATCGAACAAAACTATATGGACGAAGCAGAATCCATGACTGGTTTCTATCGCGAATACATTAAAAAGAAGAAGCATTATGTAGGACTTTCAGAAGCTGTTGTTGACATTTACAAAACCGGCTACTTCGATTTTGGATCCGATAGAGTAAGGATCTATAAAGGTCGTAAAGGACGTGATGTTCAACGTATGGATACCTTATTATTCAAATTGCAAGGTGGCCCGGCAACTACATTATTGCTTGATATCATGAGAAATCCAAAGATCATCTTCTCTGATGAAGCATTCAATGATTACAAATTTAGTTTTGCACCACCTGTGAAGGTTAATAATAAACTAAGTTTTGTAATTGAGTTCTCTGAGAGATTCTCAAGAGAATATGCATTATTTGCTGGTAAACTATATATCAATATGGAAACACTTGCACTTACTGCAGCAGATTTTCACTTAAATCTTGAACAACCTGAAAAAGCATCACAACTATTTATTCGCAAAAAGCCTGTAGGTGTTAAAGTAATGCCTGTAAGTGCAGTGTATAAGGTAAACTACCGTGAGCAGGACAACAAATGGTATTTCAACTATGCTAAAGGTGAAGTAAGATTCAGAGTTAAATGGAAAAGACGTCTGTTCTCAACTTACTATACAACCATGTCTGAAATTGCTGTAACCGACAGAAAGAATATTGTAGAAAAGATCAAGTATCGTGATCAATTCAAGAAAACACAAGTTTTTGCTGAAGAAGTAAGCAGTTTTACAGATAATGATTTCTGGGGTGAGTATAATTATATCGAACCAGATCAAGCAATTGAAGTTGCGATCAGAAAACTTAAACGCGCAATGCGCAAATAATGATAAAAATGTAGGAATTAATGGAGAGGCTTGCCAATAAAGCCTTTCCATTTATTTCGTATCTTGAAGTAAAATTTTAGAGTGAGTAAAACGGATAAGATAAGAGTAGCAGCAATACAGCGAGGAGACATCAAAGAATATGAGCAATTCTTCCGCGAATACTATATGCCACTTGTGTCTTATGCAAGGCGATTCTTTGATGAGGAAATGGATGCAGAAGAGATCGTTCAGGACTTGTTCTTTAAAATATGGGAAAACAGAGCTAAGTTTGAAATTAATACTTCACTTAGTTCTTATTTATTCCGGGCTGTTCGAAATAATTGCTTACAAGCATTAAAATATGCTAAGAATAAAGCAAAGTATCAAAAATATGTGCAGTCGCAAGGAAACACTTATGTGGATAGTGATCAGCTGGAAGCATTGAAATATATTGAGTTAAATGAAAAAGTGAATCGTTTGCTTTCTGAATTACCGGACCGATGTCAGGAGATCTTCAGAATGAACCGATTCCAGGGATTAAAGTATAAAGAAATTGCNNNGGAATTATCCATCTCTATTAAGACGGTGGAAGCTAACATGAGTAAAGCTCTCAAACATTTTAGAGGGAATATTGAGGAATACTCTGTAAAATCATAAGTTGAAATGGAAAATAATAAATTTGATAACCTAAATGATCAACTAACTAAGTATCTGTCGAATGAACTTAGTAAGCAGGAGCTATCGGCAATGGAACAATCCTTTGCAGATCATGAGGATCAAAAACAATTTGAAGAAATGAAAACAGATATTGAAAAATTAGACGATTTGAAGTATTTGTATGGGGAGGAGACTAATCTTGCATGGAACAAACTACACAGCAGGATAAAACAATCTGAAGAAGATCAAGAAGAAAATGTACAGACCATCAGTATTTTCACAAAATTAAGAACTAACTACAGTTTTGCATTCAGAGTAGCTGCAAGTATTATTGTTGTTCTTGGATTATCATGGTTTGCCTATCAAACCTTATATAATTCGATGAATACGATTGAAACCTTCGCGAATAGGGCGGAAGTAACATTACCTGACGGCACCCATGTAAGTCTAAATGCATACACTAAACTGAGTTACCCTAAAACATTTGCTGACAACGAGCGAAAGATCTCATTAAATGGTGAAGCTTTCTTTGATGTTGTTAGAGATGAAAGTAAACCATTCATCATCGATGCAAAAGATGCGGAAATTACTGTCTTAGGAACCTCATTCAATGTATTTGCAAGAGATAATGTAAAAGGTGTTGATGTAACTGTTAC
>PARP01000047.1 GCA_002711565.1 Bacteroidota bacterium | reverse complement strand
TTACTTTACCTTTATCTTCTAATAATAAAACTTCGTTGAATTTTACTTTAGATCCTTCTTCACCTTCCAGACGGTGAACGAAAATTTCCTGATCTTTTTCTACTTTAAACTGTTGTCCAGCTATATCAACTATTGCGTACATCTCAATTAGATATTATATAAATCTCACTTTTTTGGAAGTGCAAAATTAGTAAAAATATTTTATACGCAAAGTATTTGCCTATAAATTTTTAACAAATTGATTCAAAGCACTATTTGAACCACAGGAAGCGTTTAGCATTAACAAGAAAAACACCAAATAATACACAACTTATCCAAAGGATATGTATCAGTCCAAATCTTTCACCATCCAATATGCCCCAAGCTAAAGCAACAATAGGTATTAGATAGGTTACCGATGCCGCAAAGACAGCCGTCGTAATTTTGATCAGGTAGTTAAAAACGATCAATGCTATTGCAGTTCCGAAGATGGCTAAAGTAGCAACATAAGCCATTCCTTCCCAAAATTGAGGATGCTCATTCATCTTTACAATAAAATCTGTTCCTATTAATAAATAAACCAAAGTTGGAATACCGAAAAAGAAGAATGAATAGATCGTGATCGTAAATGAGCTCAGATCTTTTAAGAAAGATTTGATCAGGTTCCCATTAAATGCATAGAAAATCGTTGCGATAATAATATAGATCGCGTATCCTAAATTGAACTGGAAATTTCCACCTCCTGAAACACTGATCAATCCGGCAGCTCCCAATAATCCGATCATCACTCCTAAAACATTGAACCATTTTACTTTTAGGTGAAATAATAAAACACCTACAAGCATTGTAAATAATGGTGTTAGGGAATTTAAAATTCCAGCTGTTGCACTATCGATGCCAACTTGAGCCATTGGAAATAAAAATGCCGGAGCAGCGCTTCCTAAACTTACGAAAAACAATACCAGCCAATGTTTCCTTTTCAATTCCTTTATTCTTTTAAACGCAAAAGGGATCAAAACCAGAAAGGCAATACATACTCGTAGCGCTCCAACTTGCATGCTGGAAAAAACAGTTAGACCTTTTTTGATAAGTATAAAGGAACTTCCCCAGGTAATCATTAGAGCGATCAGTATGAGCCAGGATAATATGGTAGTTTTGGTAGTGAGTTTCATAGTAGTGACACAAAGATAGGATTAATATTCCTTAATAAGTGAGTGAGAATTTATAAGATGACAACAAAATAATATCTTTGCATTTCATTTAGAAATCATGATTTCAATTAACAATATAAGTGTAAGATTCTCGGGCGAAAGTTTATTTGAAAATATAGGCTTTCTGATCAATCCTACTGACCGCATCGGTTTGGTTGGAATCAATGGTGCCGGGAAGTCTACGATCATGAAAGTCTTGATGAGAATGGTTGAGCCGGAAACCGGAGAGATCGTTGAACCTTCAGATATTACCTATGGCTACCTACCTCAGGAAATGGCTATTCACAGTTCTAAAAGTGTATTGGAGGAAACGCTCACAGCATTTAATCACCTTAAAGAGATCGAAACGAAGATTAATAATATTAGTGATGAGATCGGGCAAAGAGATGACTATGAATCTAAGGGATATCTGAAATTAGTTGATCAATTAACTGTTTTGAATGAACGTTTTCAATTATTAGGTGGCGAAAGTGCACATGCAGATGTTGAGAAAGTTCTAAAAGGTCTTGGTTTTGTTCAATCAGATATGGATCGTTCTATAAAAGAACTCAGTCATGGTTGGCAAATGCGTATTGAGCTTGCTAAGATCCTTCTCAAACAACCAAAATGTTTACTATTGGATGAGCCTACTAACCATTTGGATATCGAATCAATTGAATGGCTGGAAGAATATCTGATCAATTATTATGGTGCGGTCATCGTGATCTCTCACGATAGAGCATTTCTGGATCATATTAGCAAAAGAACGATCGAGATCACACAGGGTCGGATCTATGATTATAAAGCGTCCTATTCTGAATATGTACAATTGAGAGAAGAACGGTTAGAACAGCAAACCGCCAGCTATAATAATCAGCAAAAGCAAATTCAGCAGATCGAACGATTTATCGAGCGATTCAGATATAAAGATACCAAAGCAAAGCAGGTTCAATCCAAAGTGAAGCTCTTAGAGAAAATGGATAGGGTGGAGATTGAAAATATCGATCGTTCAAGCATCCATTTCCAATTTCCTCCGGCTCCACATTCCGGGAAGATCACTATTGAAACCTCAGGATTATCCAAAGCCTATGATGAGCATTTAGTTCTTAAAGACCTGGATTTTGTTGCTCTTAAAGGTGAACGTATTGCTTTTGTAGGAAAGAATGGAGAAGGAAAATCTACACTTTCAAAGATCATCGCAGGAGTATTGGATCATGAAGGTGGACTCAAAATTGGTCATAATGTTAGTATTGGCTATTACGCACAGAATCAATGGGATATGCTGGATGAAAATAAAACAGTGTTCGAAACTATTGACGATGTTGCAGTTGGTGATATTCGAACCAGAATAAAAAGCATATTAGGTAGCTTTATGTTCAGTGATGATTCAATCGATAAGAAGGTTAAAGTTTTATCGGGTGGTGAGAAATCGAGATTGTCACTGGCTAAACTATTGTTAGAACCGGTAAATCTTTTAATTCTGGATGAGCCTACTAACCATTTGGATATGCGTTCGAAAGATATTCTGAAGAATGCATTGTTATTGTTTGAAGGCACCATCATTATTGTATCTCACGATAGAGATTTCTTACAAGGCCTGACTACCAGGAGCATCGAATTTCGAAATAAAGGTCTTAAAGAGCATTTAGGTGATATCTATGATTTCCTGAGAAAGCGTAGAATGGAACATCTGAAACAGCTTGAGATCAATAAAAAGCAAAATGCTACCAAGGAGGTCAATGTTTCAGAGAATAAGCTGAAGTATGAGGAACGAAAGCAGCTTGATCGTGATCTGAGAAAAGTACAAAATCAGATCAGCAAATGTGAATCGGCAATTGAAACTTCAGAATCTTCAATTGAAAAAATGGATGGCCAGCTTGCAGACCCTGAAAATCATAAAGAAGCGATCAGTTCCGGTGAACTGTATAAAAGCTATGATCAGGAAAAATCAAAACTTGAGGATTTGATGTTGGAGTGGGAAGAATTAAATGAAAANGCTGAAGCGATCAAACTCCAGCTTTCCAATTAATAATCTCTTTTTATAAGTCGCTCTGCGAGCTGCTTAATGTCGTTGCTATTATCATCATTTAAACTGATCTTTCCCAAATACTGTAGTGCCAGATTATAATACCTGCCAATTTCTATATGTGTATAGTCGGCAACGTTCAACTTTATATAAATTGATTTAATGATCTCAACTTTCTTCTCATTATTTGGATGATTTTGAATGAAATTCTCTTCAAGGGTTTTCAGATCATCACCTTTGGCAAGTTCGAAAGCTTTTAAGTATAAATAAGTCTTTTTATTTGTAACGATATCACCACCTGTCTTTTTCCCAAATTTATCTTCGTTACCGAAAACATCCAGAAGGTCGTCCTGTAATTGAAAAGCAATACCAAGATTTTCTCCAAAGTGATAGATGTTCTCCACATCCTTATCTTCTGCACCAGCGATCAAAGCTCCGATCTTTAGACATGCTCCTAAAAATACTGCGGTTTTTAGTTTGATCATTCGCATATATTCATCGATGCAAATTTCCGAGGTTTCATAGTTCATGTCGTACTGCTGACCTTCACAAACTTCGATTGCTGTCTTATTAAAAACTCTTAATATCTTTTGTAATGCGTCTGGCGAAGAATTTGTGATATACTCATAAGCTAGAGCAAACATCGTATCTCCTGAAAGAATCGCAATATTGGAATTCCATTTTTGATACACTGTAGGTTGCCCTCTACGTATCGGGGCATCATCCATTATGTCATCATGAAGCAATGTGAAGTTGTGGAATATTTCAATTCCAAGAGCTGCATTCAGAGTATCCTTATAATCGCCCCCAAAACAATCTGTCGCAAGAAGCGCCATAACTGGTCTAATGCGTTTCCCTCCCAGCTTTAATGTATAATCTATAGGATCGTATAATTCTTTAGGTTGTCTCTTAAAGCTTTCATTTGCAAGGAATTCATTAAACTCTCTTGTAAGCTTTTCAAATTTCTTCATCTAATTAATCAATTTCAATAAATAATCACCATATCCACTCTTTAACAATGGTTCAGCAAGATTGCGAAGTTGCTCCTCATTGATAAATCCTCTTCTGTATGCGATCTCTTCAATACAGCCGATTTTTAGTCCCTGGCGACTTTCAATAACTTCAACATATTGACCTGCCTGAAGTAATGATGTAAATGTTCCGGTATCTAACCATGCAGTACCACGACTTAAAATCCCAACCTTTAACTTCCCTTGCTCCAGATAATACTTATTCACATCTGTAATTTCGTATTCACCTCTCGCACTAGGCTTGATGTTTTTCGCAACTTCCACAACAGAATTATCATAAAAATATAAGCCTGGAACAGCATAGTTGGATTTAGGTTGTTTTGGTTTTTCTTCAATTGAGATCGCATTTTTGTCTTCATCAAACTCAACAACACCATATCTTTCAGGGTCGTTAACGTGATGTGCAAATACAACTCCACCTTCAGGATCATTAGAGGTCAAAAGTATATTTTGTAAGCCACTACCGTAGAAGATGTTATCTCCTAAAACGAGAGCAACTTTATCATCTCCTATAAATTCTTCTCCTAAAACAAATGCCTGAGCTAATCCGTTCGGCACTTCCTGAACTTTATAACTGAATTTACAACCCAGATTTTCACCATCGCCAAGAAGCTTCTCAAAGTTTGGAAGGTCTTCAGGAGTTGAGATGATGAGGATCTCTCTGATATTTGCCATCATCAGAACAGATAATGGATAATAGATCATTGGTTTGTCATAAACCGGCATTAATTGTTTACTTACTGCCAGTGTTAGGGGATGAAGTCTGGTTCCTGCTCCACCTGCTAATATAATTCCTTTCATAATCCAGTTATTAGGTTTAATTGGTATTTATAGACGTTGAAAATTATTATGCGATTCCTCTAGTGTCAATGCTTTCAATCTCCAGGTCGTCGAGTTCAATGTCTTCTTCCTCATCAAAGATGACCAGCAATGGTTCTTTGAATGATTTAGTGGTTATTCGCTTATCTAAAGATAATAAAAGTGAAGGAAGTACAAATAGGTTGGACATTAATGCCACAAATAAAGTGAATGCAATTAAATATCCCATAGCCTCTGTTCCTCCGAACGACGATTGTGTAAAGATGGCGAATCCGAAGAACAGAACTACAGATGAATAGATCATACTGTATCCTGTTTCTCTTAAAGCTGCTAAAACAGAGTCTTTGATATTCCAGTTATTGAGTCTCAATTGAAGACGATAACGTGATAGGAAATGGATAGCATTATCAACCGAAATACCCAATGCAATACTAAAGATTAGAATGGTTGAAGGTTTGATAGAAATGGCGAAGAATCCCATCATTCCAGCTGTCATCAATTGTGGTAAAAGGTTTGGTATTAAAGAAATCCCGATCATTCTGGCTGATGTGAATAGTAAGGCCATCAAGCCACAAATGATACCCAATGCGAGTAATAAACTACTCATCAGGTTTTTCACAAGATAGTTTGTTCCTTTAAGGAAAACCACACTTGTACCTGTAACGCTTACATCAAACTTTTTAGGATTGAAGATTTCATCGATCTTTGGACGAAGGTCATCCATGATTCGCTGAATATCTTTGGTTCCGATATTAGCCATCTGAACACTGATTCGTGTTATGCTAAGGTCTTTATCAACAAATGATTTTAGTATACTTTTATCATCACTTTCAAGACCGGGAACATAGGAAATGATGAAATTTTTCTCCTGATTGTTCGGAAGGTCATACATCTTCTCGTTGCCTTTATAGAAGGCTTGTTTGGAGAACTTTACGACTTCAACCAATGATAGTGGACGTGAAAGTTCAGGATATTCAGAAAGTACTTCCTGCAATTTCTCAATCTTTTTTATGGTCGATAATCTTAAAATACCTTTCTTCTTTTTAGTATCCACTGTGATCTCTAATGGCATCACACCTTTAAAATGCTCTTCGAAGAACATTAGATCAACATAAAGTGGGTCTTTGTGTGGGATATCATCAACAATATTTCCGGTAGTTTTTAATTGAGAGGCACCAAATACTGCTGCACCAACAAATACTAAACAGATGCTATAAACATAAACACGTTTATGCTGAACAATATTCACTACTCTCTCCAAAATCTTACTAACAGCACTTTTATCAAGATGCTTCATGTGTTTTTTTGCCGGAGGTGCTAAATAACTGAAGAAGATCGGAATCAGGAAAAGGGTAAGTAAGAATGCAACCAAAATGTTGATCGATGCTACGACACCGAATTCTACTAATATTTTGTTTCCAGTTACTACGAATGCGGCAAAACCAGCTGCAGTTGTTGTATTGGTAAGTAAATTCGCATTTCCAATTCTCTGAACTACTCGTGAAAGGCCTTTGACTTTATTACCATGTGACTTATACTCATTATGGTATTTGTTCAGTAGGAAAATACAGTTCTCAACAACGATCACAATGAGCAGTGGCGGCAATATCCCTGTAAGCATAGTGATCTTATAGCCAAGGAATGAAATGGTTCCCATAACCCAAACTACATTAATGATCACAATGATGATCGTAAAGAATACAGCCTTGAACGATCTGAAGAATATCAAAAGAATTACCGATGCAATGATCAAAGATGCATAAATGAATAATTGCAATTCATCTTCAACCTTTTTTGATGTGACTGTTCGAATATATGGTAGTCCTGAAAAGTGAACTTCTACATTATGTTTTTCCCCAAATGTATTGATCTGATCACGGATATCATAAATCAACTGAACCCGATATTTTGTGTTCAGTTTATCTTTATCCAAGGTGATCATCATCATAGAAACATTGGTTTCCTTATTGAATAGTAAACCATCATAGAAAGGCAGGCTGTAAACTAATTCTTTGATACTGTCCAGCTCTTCTTGCGTTTCAACTTTTTGCTCTATAATTGGTTTGAAATCAAACTTCTTGAGCGAGTCATTTCTGGTTAACTGATAAAGTTTTCCTAAAGAGATCACTTCCTGAACACCATCAACTTCTTTGATAGAGTAGGTCAGGTCAAACCAATCGTTGAATTTCTCTTTCTGAAATAGATTATCATCTTGTATACCTACAAAGAATACGCTTCCATCTTCCCCGAATTGCTCTCTGAAACGTTCGTATACGATACTTGTTGAGTCTGTTGCAGGAAGCATTTTTGTCATCTCATACGACAGCTGAACCTTAGTTGCATTATAGGCCATGAATGCAGTTAATGCAGCTATAACGATCAGGTTAACGAGGCGATATCTTAAAATTAGTCTTACTAAGTAGGTCCACATGCGATTTTATAATTTAGCAACACATTTAAAGTGCTGAATATAATTCAATTAGATACGCTGTTAAGCGCTAATAAAGGAGGTCGAAATTAATACTTTTATTTCGAATACAAAAATGGCATTATAATAGTTGAAGAATATTAAACTTTTTTAACAAAAGCTGCTCATTTACAGCTATTATTGGACTGAATGATATATGCAGTTATTTTAATATATTTGTGAATCAGCTAAAATTACTATGGAACCTAATCGCATTCTCATCATTGATAGAGTACATTCTGTACTTGCTCTTGAATTTCAACACTATGGCTTTCAATGCCTCTATGATCCGGAATATTTTGACAAGGGTGATCTGTCCGACTTCGAAGAATTCTATGGAATTGTAGTTAGAAGTAAGAAGATCGGGAAAGAGATCCTTTTGAATCCTAATAATTTGAAATTTATTGGAAGGGTAGGATCAGGACTTGAGAATATAGATGTTGATTATGCAGAGTCTCTGGGGATTAAATGTTTTAATTCACCCGAAGGAAGTCGTGATTCTGTTGGTGAACATTGTATGTCGATCTTACTTTCTCTATTGAATAAGGTTTGTAAATCGGATCAGGAACTAAAGAAGAATATCTGGGATCGAAACAACAATTGGGGGACAGAGCTAAAAGGTAAAACCATTGGGATCATTGGATATGGTAATATGGGAAGTGCCTTTGCAGAGAAGTTGAGTGGTTTTGGTGTTAATGTGATTGCTTACGATAAATATAAAAAAGGATTTAGTGATGCATTCGTAACAGAATCAAGTATGGAGCGAATTTATGCTGAAACAGATATCTTGAGCTTTCATGTTCCACTAACTGAGGAAACAGAATATCTTCTCAATACAGATTATCTATCTAGTTTCACGAAAGATATTTATGTGATCAATAGCTCCAGAGGAAAAGTTGTAAGAACAGCAGATCTTGTTCAAGCAATGAAAGAAGGTAAAGTAAAAGGTGCAGCCCTTGATGTTCTGGAATATGAAAAATCTGCCTTTGAAAAGCTCGACTTTAATACATTACCTGAAGACTTAAAGTATTTACTCGATGCAAATAATGCCATCATTACTCCGCACGTTGCCGGGTGGACTGACGAGTCTTATTTCAAATTGTCAAAAGTTCTTTTTGATAAAGTAAGGAAAGAATTCAACCTGTGATAATCCGTTTTATCCGCGTCATCCGTGTTCTAATAGAACGCTGATGACACAGATTTAACAGATTTTCGCGGATTTATTACCACGCAAGTATTTTCTTAAAATCATAATCAGCAGGATTTTCTACATAAGCTTTAGCAGCTTCGTAATCTGCCTCTTCGATATATTGTAAGCTATTGTCGAATACTAGATTTGCTTTTTGAGAATCCATATTTACTAGTCGAGGCTTGATCTTACCTTGCTCATCTTCTACATCTTTCAGATATAATGGAGCAATATCACCTTTAGGATCAGCTGTAACCATACATGCAGAAAGACCCTCATCGAATAATTTCTTAACACCAATTCCTAATAGACTACAATACATTAAGTCAAATGCGATCGGACGAACACATCTCAATTCGTAACCTAGTTCAACAGGACGGCATTTAATATTTAGTCCTAATTCTTTAAGTTTCTGTTGAAGAAGTGTGTTGAAGATATGAGCTTTGCTCACATTTCCTAATTCAGGATGACCATGATCATCGTAACTGAATTGAATTCCACAACCTTTGATCTCTTCATCTGTCATAAAATGGAATACACCTTCACTAACGATGGCTGCACCGAAGCCAATACCTAAGATCTTGCGTTTTAACATAGCTGAGATCACTAAGTTGATGATCTTCTCAAATNTTACATCTGTTTTATTGAACATCTCAGGAATAATGATCATTGGGAAATGACATGCAGCACCGATACCAAATGCTAAGTGACCAGCTTCACGACCCATTGCTGAAATCACAAACCAGTTACCACTTGTCTTTGCATCTTCATAAACTGTAGAAGCAATACGTACGCCTTCTTCTTTTGCCGTTTGATATCCAAAAGTTGGAGTTCCTTCAGCTAAAGGAAGATCATTGTCAATTGTTTTAGGAACATGGATATTTTGAAGTTTTACGCCCTGACTACTTACGAACTTTGAGATTCTATTTGCTGTTGAAGCAGTATCATCACCACCTACAGTAACTAGTAATTTTACATTGTTCTTAACAAAGAAATCTGCTGTGAATTCTTCATCTTTTGGCTTATAACGGCTCATTTGTAATGCCGCACCACCTTTTTTTGCGATCTCATCTGCGAAGGCGAAATCAATATCCACCATTCTTGGGTCTTTACTAAAAAGGCTTTTGTATCCTTCATGTAATCCGATCACTCGGTAACCGTCTTTTAAAAATACTTTAGCTACAGATGCTACAACTGTGTTGATTCCTGGTGCTGGTCCACCACCACATAAGATTGCAATTGCTTTACTCATACGATTTGTTTTAATGCTTAATAATTAACGATCAATTTATCAGAATCGTTAGTTGCTTCAAATCCAGATGTCGGGCGTTATGATTTCATCTCAATCCAAAACCAATTTCTAACGTCTTGTAATTGCAAATATATAAAGGATATCCTAATCGTATATTAAATTAATTTTAAATTGCTATGCATTTCAATTTCAATCGTTTGAATATATAAAAGAGGAATTAGGAAATTATTGAAATTGAAAAATTAGGTTGAAAATTGACAATTGGCATTTATCTGTTTTCTAAAAATCTATTATCTAAAATCTATAGTCTTATTTAGTATTTTTGTGCTCCAACAGAAATTGAATGACCGCAAAAGAACTTTTAGACGTATTTGGAGAAGATCCAAGATCCACAACTTTACTTTCGAATCTTGATAGTTCAGATATCCAGCATTTGAATGTACAAGGTTTGGTTGGTTCTTCTAAAGCTCTGCTTGCAGCGAATATGATCAATAAAAGTGAAGGCATTCAGGTTTTTGTTGTGCAGGATAAAGAATCGGCCGTTTATTTTGCAAATGATCTGGAAAGTATCTATCAGGAAAGGGGAGAGAATTATCTGAAAAAGAAGATCCTCTTTTTTCCTACATCATATAAAAGACTATACGAGTTAGAAAGCACAGATAGCAGCAGTTTGCAACTTAGGATAGAAGTGCTAAACAGATTGAGTTCTTCAAATCGTAAGACGGCAATTGTAACATACCCTGAAGCACTTGCTGAGAAAGTTGTAAGTAAAAGATATCTCACGAAGAACACTTTAAAGCTCAAAGTTAGCGAACGGGTTTCAGTAGATTTTGTCTCGGATATTTTTATTGAATATGGCTTTGAACGTGCTGATTTTGTTGTGGAACCCGGACAATTTGCTATACGTGGAGGTATTTTGGATGTATTCAGTTATTCTGATGATCTGCCTTACCGTATCGAGTTTTTTGGTGACGAGGTAGAATCTATTCGGACTTTCGATCCGGTTGATCAGCTATCAAAAGAAAAACTTACACGTATTTCTATTGTCCCGAATGTTCAGGATCGCCTTTTAACGGAAACCCGAGAGTCATTCTTGAAATTCTTACCTGCAAATTCAGTGATCTGGATGGACGACCTTCAGTTTACGATGGACAGGATCCAACAGGAGTTTCAAAAAGCTGAGCAGACATTCAATGACCTTGAAGGAGAAGTTAGTCATCTGGAACCATCAGAATTGTTCATTACTGCAGAAAGATTCAAAGAGCTTATTGAGGATAAGAATACAGTTGAGTTAAGTGTTAGATCTTACTTTGAGAATGTTGAGGAATTATCTTATGATACACATCCTCAACCATCATTCAATAAGAATTTTGATCTGTTAGTGTCTGAATTAAAAGATAATACTGCCAATGGGATTCAAAATGTGATCCTGTCAGATAACCCTAAACAGATCGATCGATTATATGCAATATTTGAAGATCTACAGGCAGAAAGATCTGAGCAGATAGATTTTAAGACGGTAATTCTTTCACTTCATGAAGGATTTATAGCTCCTAAACTGAAGTTGGCTTGTTATACCGATCATCAGTTATTCGAAAGATATCATAAATTCCACCTAAAAAGCGGATATAAGAATAAAGAAGCCTTAACCCTAAAAGAACTTTACGACTTAAAACCGGGCGATTATGTAACGCACATTGATCACGGAGTAGGACGCTTCGATGGATTGGAGAAGATCGAGAACAATGGTAAGCCTCAAGAGGCAATACGATTGATCTATAAAAACAATGATCTTCTTTATATCAGTATTCATTCTTTACATCGCATTGCAAAATATGTAGGTAAAGAAGGAACTCAGCCAAGCTTGAATAAGCTGGGAAGTAACGCGTGGAATAAACTCAAGAATAAGACCAAGCAAAGAGTTAAGGATATTGCAAAAGATCTCATCAAGCTCTATGCTGAGAGAAAATCAACAAAAGGATTCAACTTCTCTCCGGATACTTATTTGCAACACGAGCTGGAAGCTTCATTTATCTATGAAGATACTCCTGATCAACTTAAAGCTACAGTTGATGTAAAGGCCGATCTTGAAAAAGATTATCCAATGGATAGGCTGGTTTGTGGAGATGTTGGATTCGGGAAAACTGAAATTGCTATTCGTGCTGCATTTAAAGCAGTTGCTGATAATAAGCAGGTTGCGGTTTTAGTGCCTACAACCATCCTTGCATTACAACATTATAAAACATTCGGTGATAGACTGAAGGATTTCCCATGCAGAGTAGATTATATAAACCGTTTTAAATCTGCCAAAGAGCAGAAGAAAACGATAGCAGACCTAAAAGCAGGGAAGATAGACATTCTTGTTGGGACGCATAGGTTGGCAAGTAAAGACATTCAGTTCAAGGATCTTGGATTGATGATCATTGATGAAGAGCAAAAGTTTGGTGTTGCAATGAAGGAAAAACTGAAGCAAATGAAAGTGAATGTGGATTCCTTAACACTAACTGCAACTCCAATCCCAAGAACACTTCAATTCTCATTAATGGGTGCTCGTGATCTTTCGATCATAAATACGCCACCACCGAACAGGCATCCTGTGCAAACGGAGATCAGGATGTTCTCTGAAGAGATCATCAGAGAAGGGATCATGTATGAGATCTCCAGAGGTGGACAGGTATTCTTTGTGCACAATAGAGTTCAGAATATCATGGATGTGAAGCATATGATCGAGAAATTTTGTCCGGGAGTTTCGGTTTGTGTGGGTCACGGACAAATGGAAGGTAAAGAACTTGAAAAAGTGATGTTGGATTTCATTAATGGAGTTTATGATGTACTGCTTGCTACTACCATTATCGAATCCGGACTAGATATTCCAAATGCAAATACCATTTTTATCAATGAAGCTCAGAATTATGGATTGAGTGATCTGCACCAGCTACGTGGTAGAGTAGGGCGTAAGAATAAGAAAGCTTTTTGCTATTTGTTGTCACCACCATTATCTGTATTAACTGATGAAGCCAGAAAGAGATTGAAAGCAATTGAGGAATTTGCTGATCTGGGAAGTGGTTTTAACATTGCAATGCGCGATCTTGATATACGTGGAGCAGGAAATATATTAGGTGGTGAGCAAAGTGGATTCATTTCAGAGATTGGATTTGAAATGTATAATCAGATCCTTGATGAAGCATTAACTGAGCTGAAAGAAAATGAGTTCAAGGATGTGTTTAAAGATGATGTGAAGAAAGAATATGTAAGGGATTGCCAGATCGAAACGGATATGGAACTTTTGATCCCTGATCATTATATTACCAATATTAGTGAACGACTGAGTCTTTATAAAGAGTTGGATAATATTAAAACAGATGAAGGTCTTGATGGTTTCAGAGAAAAGCTGATCGATCGATTTGGACCGGTTCCAAGATCTACACAGCAATTGATCATTACCATCAGATTAAGAAGATTGGCGAAACAGATAGGTTTCGAAAGGTTATTGCTTAAGAATAATCGAATGACAGGTTACTTTGTTTCTAATCCGGAATCCGACTATTATCAGTCCGAGATCTTTGGTAAGATCCTGAAGTTCGTGCAGCAGAATCCTGCAAGCTGTAGAATGCGGGAAAATAAAGATAAACTTACTCTGAGCTTCCCTGAAATCCAGAATATAGATCAGGCTATCGAAGCTTTACAAAAGATAGATGTTGGGTCTTAGACCCGAATCTTTCGGGCCTAAGGCTCATTAACTAAGCTGACCTTTTAAGTCGCATATTCAAATTCAAATGTTGTTTTGGTGGATACAAAATGTTGAATAAAACGATTGGGAATGGTTGTGGTGTTTTCACATGTATCGGTTTCATTCCAAAGAAAATACGCATTGCATTGAATGGTCTTACCAAAAACCAATAGATCGCAACACTAACTCCAAATGCGATAATAGTAATGGTGAAAAGTTTAGCCATGGCCGGTAGCTGTAATTTTACAATGAAAAAGGCGATGATCACAATTACTGGTTGTTGCAATAAATAGAATGGGTAAATAGCCTCATTTGCAACTTTCCTGAATTTAGAATCTATATTTAAATACTGTTTTGCATATCCAAGAGCAGCCATACTGCATGATAATGCCAGGATCACCGATGCGAAGTATTGGGTCATGTGATCATACTTGCCAAGATCAAATAAATGAGGGGCCATGAGAATAACAGCAAAAAATACGGATTGATTTAAATACAATCTCCTTTGTTTTTGAATAGCTGTTACGATTCTTCTGTTTGAGAAAATACAGATCCCAAATAAAAAGAATAAAACATCATAGGTATAATGTGAACCTCCCGGAAGGAATGGATATACCAGAATTTGTGTGGAAAGTAAAGGGATCAATAATACATTGATACCAAGTTTAGCTTCACAGATATTTATGAGTTTCTCTTGTAGTCGTTTAAATTTTTTGCTTCGGATATATGTTAAGAAGGGACTTATCAATAAAGCGAAAACAAATAAATAGAAAATGAACCATAGGTGACTCCAGGTAAAGTTCCCTTTAGGATAAATACCATGAAAGAATTCAGTATAGAATATGAATATAGAATCATATTGTGCAATCTTTTCAAGGTAAACTTGTACAGGTACAAGAATGATCAATCCAAAAACGAACGGAATGATGAGGCGTTTGAATCGCTCTCGTAAGAACATTTTGGGAGTTCGTGAGCCTAGTGCATAGAATGAGCTCACTCCTGAAACTAAGAATAGGAGGGGGATGCGCCAAACATGCAGAAATGCAAGTAGGGGTTGCATAAAGCTAATTTGTACGTCATTTTTAATGTGCCAGTGCATATCACTGAAGATCATGCCTACATGATACAGGAATACGCTTAAGATCAGGATGATCCTTAACCAATCGATATAATATTGTCTTACACTCATGTTAGATAATTATTTGTTAACATTAAATAATTACCTGTTCTCCTCACCACATTTTATTCAAAATAAGTTCAATGAAGACTGAACTAAATGAACTTATGATGTAAATATATATCATCTGAATAGGAAAGGGTAATTCTTTAACATTTCTTAACGCTAAATACCTTTAGACGGCCCCTATTGTAGTCCGTGTACTATTTAGGACAAGAAATTATTTAAGCACACGTAAATGATATTTAGATTTTTTTTGAGTAGCTCGGAATTACATTGTAATCTTAATTTTTCCTAAAAAATTTTTTTCTTATTCATCAATGCTTTAATTTCGTGGCTTTAATACTAGAATTGTGTCAGATAGCCTAATTATCATACCAACCTATAAGGAGAAAGAGACCATTGAGAAGATCATCAGAGCGATATTCTCATTGGAGAAGTCTTTTCATATTTTAATCGTTGATGACAACTCTCCTGATGGGACTGCTCAAATAGTCAAACATTTGATGAATGAATATAAGGAGCAGTTATATATTCATGAAAGAAAAGGCAAATTAGGTCTTGGTACGGCATATATTGCAGGATTCAAATGGGCATTGGAAAGAGATTATGAATATGTTTATGAGATGGACGCAGATTTTTCTCATAATCCAAAAGATCTAATTAAGCTTTATAATGCTTGTAAAGTTGATGGAAATGATCTAGCCATAGGGTCACGTTATATCACTGGAGTAAATGTGGTAAACTGGCCAATGGGCAGAGTATTAATGTCCTATTTCGCATCTGCTTATGTTCGTTTCATAACCAGAATGAAAGTTCGCGACACAACTGCAGGTTTTAAATGTTATCACCGCTCAGTTTTAAGTAGCATTCGATTAGACAAGATCAAGTTTATGGGTTATGCTTTCCAGATAGAGATGAAATATTTAAGCTGGAAACTTGGATTTAAACTTGTTGAAGTTCCTATCATTTTTACCGATCGCACTGAAGGCGAATCAAAAATGAATACCGGCATCTTTAAAGAAGCTGTTCTTGGTGTTATTGATCTTCGAATTCGAGGTTTGCTCGGACGTATAAAGCGTGCTAGTTAGTATAATTTCTTTGTGTACTTCGTGTCATTCTTAGTGATCTTAGTGGTAAAATAAACCACAAAGACCACAAAGCTGTGCTCAAAGATCACAAAGTTTGTTGTAAACTAATGTGTTACAATATTGATACTTCCAAGTTTTATATTGATTATTGGTTTCTATATTTATTACCTTAGTATTAGAAAAAACTAGTAAATCCCTAAAAGAAAAATGAGCAAAAAATACCAGATCATCAATGCCCGAATCGTAAATGAAGGACGAATCTTTAATGGCTGTGTCCTTATCGATCAAGGAGTTATTTCCAGAATTATTGAAACTGATTTTTGTGAGACCGATATTTTCGAGGAGTATGAGCTGATTGATGCAGCAGGAAATTTCCTGATCCCAGGTGTGATCGATGATCAAGTTCATTTTAGGGATCCAGGATTAACACACAAAGCTGATCTGGCTTCCGAAAGTGCAGCGGCAGTAGCTGGAGGTGTTACTTCTTTTATGGATATGCCGAACTCTGTTCCAAATACATTAACTCAGGATTTATTGGAAGAGAAGTACCAGATGGCTTCGAAGAAAGCTTTAGCAAACTATTCATTTTATATGGGTGTTTCTAATGATAATCTTGATGAGGTATTGAAAACAGATCCTTCAACGGTTTGTGGAATAAAGGTTTTTCTAGGAGCATCAACAGGTAATATGTTAGTGGATAATAAAGAACTTCTTGAGGAGTTATTTGCTAAAGCACCTACACTTATCGCTGTACATTGCGAACATGAACCTACTGTTCAGAAGAATTGGGAGAAAGCCAAAAAGAAATTTGGTGATGATATTCCTATTAGTGAACATCCAAATATTCGTAGTGAAGAAGCCTGTTATCTATCTTCTTCTTTTGCTGTTGGATTGGCAAAAGAGCATAATACCCGCCTGCATGTTTTACATATTTCAACGGCTAAGGAATTAGAATTGTTCGAAGCTGGACCACTAGAGAATAAATGCATTACATCAGAAGTATGTGTGCATCACCTTTGGTTCAATGATTCGCAATATGATGAATTTGGAACTCGCATTAAATGGAATCCAGCTATTAAAACAAAGAAAGATCAGGAAGAATTATTCGAAGCTTTATTCTCCAATAAGATTGATGTTATTGCTACAGATCATGCCCCACATACATTAGAAGAGAAGCAAAACAAATATGATAAAGCTCCTTCTGGAGGTCCACTCGTACAACATTCTTTAGTTGCAATGTTAGAATTCTATAGGAATGATAAGATCAGCATTGAAAAGGTCGTTGAAAAAATGTGTCATGCTCCGGCAAAATGCTATCAAATCGAAAAGCGTGGATTTATCCGTGAAGGTTATCATGCCGACCTAGTGATCGTAAATACTAACGATCCTTGGGTGGTTGCTGAAGATAATATTCTCTATAAATGTAAGTGGTCTCCATTAGAAGGAACTACTATTGGATCTAAAGTTGTATCCACATTCGTAAATGGTAATCCGGTATATCACAATGGTGAAATCAATAAGAAATTTAAAGGAACTCGACTTAAGTTTGATCGTTAATGAGGTTATTGAGATTCATAAGCTTGATATTTTTAGTTGCAGCATGTCAACCAGTACTTGAGGAGCAGGTTTTAAACACCTATCCGAATGGTGAACCTAAAGTTGTGGTCTATACTCCCAAAAACGATCCAAAAGACATACATAAGAAGGTAATGTTCTATGAGAATGGAAACCTACGTATGGTAAGCTTTTTTAAGGATCATGAAAAATCAGGCAAATGGTTGTATTTCTATGAAAGTGGAAGTAAAATGGCTGAGACCAGCTTTAAGAATGATCTTAAAAATGGCGAAAGTGTAAGATGGCATGAAAATGGAGAGGTGCAATCCACAGGTTCACATTCCGATGATCAGCGATCCGGAACCTGGTTGTTTTATGATGAAAATGGGATGCTGAAAAACAGTATTCAATACGATTAGTTCAATTTCTGAAGTACTAGTGAAACTGCTAGGTGATCACTGAATCCTCCATAATATCTTCCTCCTGAACCTGTTCTGTTAGGTCTTTTATTCCCTTTATTGTCAGTGAATAATAACCAATCGGCTTTGAAAATGTCGTGCGTATTATTCAGCACATCAACTCCTTTATCATCAATTAAGCTTTTACTTACGATCATTTGGTCGAATAAATCCCAACTTCTGTAATAAAGTGTTCCTTCACCATTTGCAAATTTAGGTGCCGATAGATTATACATGTCTTCAGTAATTAGATTCTCAACTAAACTTTTATCGGTCGGATTATCATTTAGATCTCCCATAATGATGATCTGGGCCATCGGATCTTCTTTAAGGATTTCTTCAGTTTTTTCCTTGATCAAGTTAGCAATGAAGATTCTCTTTGGTTCAGTTTCAGCAGCGCCGCCCCAACGAGACGTCCAGTGGTTAACAAAAATATGAACGATCTGATCTCCCATGATCATTCCCTTTGAATAAAGAATGTCTCTGGTCGTTCGCTCATCGAACGGAAATGTAACATTCATCCATTCATTCTCAATTGGTTTATAAGAGCCATTTTTATATATCAATGCAACATCGATTCCTCTGAAATCCGGACTATTCTTATGAATGATCTTATAATCTCCACCTATCAGTTTAGGGTGAGAAGTTAAATCTTCAAGAACGCCTTTATTCTCAACTTCACAAAGTCCGATAATTCCGGGTAATGAAGTTGTATCAATAGAACTTAATACTCTGGCAAGTTGATTTAATTTATGATCATATTTTTCTTGATCCCATTTCGCACGTCCATCAGGTAAATATTCTTCATCATTTATACTTGGATCATCAACTGTATCGAATAAATTTTCAACATTATAGAATGCAACACGAATATCATCTGTATCATTAACGCTTGTACATGAACTGATTAGGAATAAAGCCAGGATGGCAGGGATGAAAAGTTTTCTCATAATTTGTTCTTTAATTTTGAAATGATTCGCTGGTCTTTCTTAGTCGGACGACCGATACCACGATCACGGCGCTCGTAATTGAGCTCATTCATTAATTTCAATCTTTCGTATTCTTCAGGAGGAGTAAGATCTTCCATCGCATTAACAGCTAATTTTGCCGAAACACGATTCTTGATCACCTGGGTTACACGAACAGTTTTTGTAATTGGGCCTTGATGAATACTGATAATATCTCCAACTTTGACTTCTCTCGAAGCTTTAACCTGGATCTCATCGATCTTAACCTTGCCACTCTTACATGCATCGCCGGCCATGGTTCGGGTTTTAAATACACGAACAGCCCATAGCCATTTGTCGATGCGTATACTTTTTAACATTATTTCTGACGGAAATAAATTTGTACCGGAACTCCGGTGAAACCGTACTTCTCTCTGATCTGATTCTCTAAGAAACGTGCATAAGCATCTTTAACTTCATCAGGGAAGTTGCAGAAGAAAGCAAATGCAGGGAATTTTGTAGGAAGCTGAGTTACATACTTAAACTTGATATAGCGACCTCGTGAACCTGATGGTGGCGGAGTCTTCTCAATAATAGGTAACATCACTTCATTCAATTCAGAAGTTGTGATTCTTGTAGATTTATTTTTATAAACCTGATGGGCGATCTCAAGAGCTTTAAAGATTCGTTGTTTATTTAATACGGATGTGAAAACGATTGGCACATCTGTGAAAGGAGCGATCTTTTCTCTGATCTTTTTCTCAAATTCGAGATGAGTATTGGTTTCTTTATCAATAAGATCCCATTTGTTTACAATGATCACGATCCCTTTACGATTCTTCTCAGCTAGGTGGAAAATATTCTGATCCTGGCCTTCAAATCCTTCTTTCGCATCGATCAAAAGTAAACAAACATCACTATTTTCAATGGCACGAATTGAGCGCAATACCGAATAGAACTCAATATTCTCATTTACCTTGGCTTTCTTACGTAAACCGGCAGTATCAACTAATGTGAAATCAAAACCGAAGCTATTATATCTGGTATTTACAGTATCTCTGGTTGTTCCCGCAATAGGAGTAACGATATTTCTTTCTTTACCGATCAATGCATTGATCAAAGAAGATTTCCCAACATTCGGGCGGCCAACAACTGCATATTTTGGAATGTCATCATCTTCCTCTTCAGTTTCAACTTGTTCTGGAAACTCTTTAACAACTGCATCCAAAAGATCTCCAGTCCCACTTCCGTTGATTGAAGAAATACAATAGATCTCGCCTAAACCAAGACCATAAAACTCCTGAGCATCATGAATTCTTTGATTATTATCCACTTTGTTTACAGCAACAACAACTTTCTTTTTGGTTCTACGAAGAATGTTTGCAACATCTTCATCCATTCCTGTGATGCCAGTTTCAACATCCACAACAAATACGATAACATCTGACTCGTCGATCGCAAGATTTACCTGTTTTCTGATCTCTTCTTCGAAGATATCGTCTGAACCGATCACATATCCTCCGGTATCTATCACTGAGAATTGCATTCCATTCCAGTCGGATTCGCCATAATGACGATCACGTGTAACTCCACTTGTAGATTCTACAATGGCTGCACGGCTTTCTGTTAAACGGTTAAAAAAGGTCGATTTACCTACATTCGGACGACCTACGATGGCTAATACTGGGCCCATTTATGATGAAGAATTAATAATTTAAAATTGACAATCGAACATCGAACATCGACAATCGAAAATCTTATTGATTATATCCAAAGCGTTTAAGGTGAATGTCCTTATCACGCCAGTCTTTGTTCACTTTTACAGTTGTTTCGAGATAGATCTTTTTGCCGAAGAATTCTTCCATGTCTTTTCGGGCTTCAGTTCCTACTCTTTTAAGTGACTGACCCTGATGACCTATAAGAATTGCTTTCTGTGTATCTCGGGCTACAAAGATAATAGCTATTATTCGAATAATGTCTTTTTCTTCTTTAAAAGCGTCCACTACAACTTCCACACTATAAGGGATTTCCTTTTTATAGAATAAAAGGATCTTCTCTCTGATGATCTCTGAAACGAAGAATCTTTCCGAACGATCTGTAAGCTGATCTTTTGAATAATAGGCCGGACTTTCTGGCAAATGTTTGATAATCGTATCAAAAGCCAATTCAATATTGAATTTACTCAATGCTGAAGTTGGGATGATCTCACATCCGGGAACTTTCTTCTCCCACCATTGCATAGCTTCGATCACTTTCTCCTGATTCGATTGATCAATTTTATTGATGATAACTATAACAGGAATATTGGAACTTTTAATTCGGTCGAGCAGCTTTTCATGTGCGAAAGTCTCACCAATTTCTGTAACAAGAAGAAAAATATCGGCATCAAGTAGTGCAGATTCGATATAGTTCATCATGTATTCGTGGAGTTTATAGTGTGGATCCACGATTCCGGGTGTGTCGGAATACACAATTTGAAAATCTTCTCCATTCACGATTCCCATTAATCGGTGACGAGTTGTCTGTGTTTTTTTGGTTATAATCGACAGTTTCTCACCCACTAAGGCATTCATGAGGGTAGATTTCCCGACATTAGGATTTCCGATGATGTTTACGAAACCTGACTTATGCGCCATTTTTTTCTTCTAAAAGTGAAAATTAATTTTGATTACAAAGAAACAAAATATATCTTTGCACACCTAATCGAGAGATTATAGTTCTAACAAATTATGGTGAGTTAATAAGGTTAACTCAGGGCTCATATCCGCCAGCTGGTGGACAATAGTTCGAATCCATTTAAAAATATATTGCGGGGTGGAGCAGTGGTAGCTCGTTGGGCTCATAACCCAAAGGTCGTCAGTTCGAATCTGGCCCCCGCTACTAAGAAAACCTCACTAGTTTTAGTGGGGTTTTTTATTTTCTGCAAGTTTGTTTTTCTTTCTATTCTGAACTGCCTGATTCTTTAAGGCTTCCTTACTGATTACATTTTTTTTATTAATCTAACCTCAAGGAGCTCCTATCACAATTGATTGTATCATAATATCCTTTTTGGGTGTGCTGAGGTGTGCAAATAGGTGTTCAAAAGAATTCTGAGGTGTGCAACTATGTTTGTCTTGAAAACCTAACTAGAAGGCTATATTCTTTATGTATTCAGGAATATTGTTCTCAATATCATAGAAAAAGTCACCTCTGTCAAGAATTTCCTTAACATCTTGATAAATCATCATATCCTCCGAGATTTTAGTGACTTTGGATAGTGTTTGTTGAATTGCATTTGCTAATGTAATTCTTTTATTTGATATTGATGGAACAATTATAGGTGTGCTGATGTCCCAGTGGTATTTTTCCAATCTGTCAAGAACTTCTCTTCTGCATATATACGCTAAGGTAAAAATGTCTTCTTTTGAGAACTCATTGTTGTTATTATTTTGGATGTCTTCTATCATCAAATAAACTCCATTAAAGGTTTTTGCCAATTTTTGATATTCTATGCCTTTTTTTAGAAATGCCATATTAGATACGATTAGAAAAGAGCCTTATGTTTCTTTTGAGTTATGTATTCTCTAATTAATGCAAGAGTTGCAATATTCCATGAACCCTCGCTTAAAAGTCTATAGTCTGTTTTGAATAGTTTGGAAGATACCTTGAATAAACTATATTGCATGGAAAAAGCATCTTGAGAACTTATCTCTGAAATTATTGTATCTGACCAAGGAACTAAGATTTCTTTTTCAATAAATGCAATTTTCCTGTTTAGATAAATACCTTCAATAGCTATTTTTAGTTCACCTTTTCCGTAGGTAGTGATAGAATTTTCACTCCTAAACTTGATCTTTTCTCCTTGTATTAACTTTTCTAAAGTATTGGAGAAAACAACTGGTAATAAAAAACTGGAGATCTTGTCGAGGATTAAACTCCAAACTTTATAAAAGCTATCATCAGGTTCTATCTTGGGATGGTAAGGTATTGATTCTCTACTTTTAGAAGGCTTTGCATAATAGTAGAATTTACTGATATTATAAGAGCTATCTTTAATTTCTAACTTGTAAATATTAAGTTGGATGCCCATCATTGTTTGGGTAATATCTTTTCTAAATGCAAAAATATCCTCAATATTATACTTTGTAGAATTGATAATAATCTCATCTTCTCTTAAAACTAGAGTGTTGTATTTAAGATTTTTATCTGCCGTAGTGCACGATAAGTTATGTTCCTCATTTAATAATATTGCATTATTGGGTATGCTTTTTTCAGCCTTCTTAGTCCGTTTTATTCTTTTGAAAACAAATTCCTTATCAGTTTCTATATAATATGTTATATACCTTGGCTTATCAATCTCATTTGATAAATCAAGCAACATTTTTCTAACTCTTTCATTATCTTTTCTTTTGTCTTGCATAATTAAGACGATTGAGTAATTTCGATAGACTTAAATTAAACTGAATTGATTCTTGATATGGCCTTCTCTAAGTCCATCTTTGAGATATCTATCAATTTCATATATTAGGTGCTCTTTGTAGAAATCTTCTCCTGACATTTCATAGGTAAGAATAAATTCTAAGACTATTGAATTAAGAATTTGAGCGGGAATATGTTCACCACGTTTTTTAGAAGCCTTTTTAAATTCAGATACAACTTGCAGATAAATATCTAATATTTTATTCTCAGTGTAGGCTTCCCCGAAGTTCGGCCAATTAAAATTAGAGTATAAAAATAAAATTCTAAC
>PARP01000046.1 GCA_002711565.1 Bacteroidota bacterium | reverse complement strand
GATCCATTAACCTATGAGCAAGTTGATATTACCATATATGCTTATGAGGACAATTTAAGATACTATGGAGGTTTTGGTTTTGTGTTCAGATCTAATGCTCCTCGAAAGAGATTTAGTTTACATGCCGGAATTGATGGGAGTGAGATCATCAATGATGCTAAAACAATTCGTTTTATCTATGGTGCTCATATGATTCTGGATGCACAAACTGATTATAAGCTGGGCTTAAAACCGGGTTTAGGATTTGCTTTCGGCAAGAAAGAACAGAAACCTGTGAAGTTGATCCTTGAGTTTTATACCGGTCCAGCCCCCCATGGTGCGTTTGAGTTTAATACTGTTACAGTCTTAGGTTTGGGATTGTATTATGACGCTTTCTAGCAGGTTGAATCTAGAATTAGAATTGTCACTTTTGTTTAATAGTTGCATAAGTATTTGATTGGTTTATCCTAATTAAATCCGTAATAGGTCCTGATCATGTCCGAATTAAGTCCGAAAAAAACGGACTTGATTCGGACTTAATATAGCTTTATTAAACACTTACAAGGTTTTAAATTTAGATTCACAAGTTGGGTTGACTACGTAACTATTAAACCTTTGAACTACTAAACGCAATTAGATCCTTCAGGCCTCTTCAAGCGAAGTAATGTCTACAATCACATGCATAATCCACTCAGTCATTTTCTTTTATTATCTTTGTTTAGAAACATTATAAATAAATAAAATGAAAAGAATTGTTAAACACTTGTTTATAGTTGGCTTATTTATCTTTATGAGTCAACAATCTTATGCACATTGCGAGATCCCATGTGGAATTTTTCACGATGAAGTACGAATTGCTTTACTCAAAGAACATTTTACCACCATTGAAAAATCAATGATTAAGATCAATGAACTTCAGGCAGAAGAGAATATCAATTATAACCAATTAGTTCGCTGGGTGAATAACAAAGAAGAGCATGCGAACAAAGTTCAGGAAATAGTATCTCAGTATTTTTTACATCAAAGGGTTAAGCCTGTAGAAGCTGGTTCTGAGAAGTTTGAAAAGTATCAAAATGAATTATTATTGTTGCATCATCGATCAGTATATTCTATGAAGTCTAAACAGTCAACAGATGTGAAATGGATTGAAAAGTTAAAAGCAACAATTGAAAAGTTTGAAGCGTCATATTTTGAGGGCAAACATCGTCATAATCCGGATGGAAGTCATAAACATTAGGACATAAAAAAACCCCTTGGCTTGCACCAAGGGGTCATCTCTCTCAATCCTACAAACAATTATTTATATAAACATCTGTAAGTAGTATCACCCTCAACTTTTACTTTAAACTTCACGTCTTTCTCAACGATGAATGTTTCAAATTCTTTATAAGTCTTCCATTCAGTTTCACCTGGAACTAAAACAGTCATTTCACCAGAAGTAACTGTCATATATTCAACTGTAGCAGTTCCGAATTCATATTCACCAGCTGCCATTGCACCAATTGTTGCAGGACATTCTGCAGTTTCGTAAGCAATTGATTTTACTTTTCCGTCGAAATATTCGTTTGTATTAAACATGATATTAATTGATTTAAGAAAAAAGAGCTACCCGATTAAAAGCAGCTCTTTTTATATGTTAATAAGGTTAATTAGTCTTGATGAGGAGTTACTAACTCGATCAGTTCTGGAAGATCCATTCCGATCTCTTTAAGGTGATCTACCTTAGGAACACCATTGTTAGTCCATCCACGACGTTTGTAAACTGCATCTAATAACTTCTCGTATTGAGATTCACGATATTCACGTGTGATCGCCATTTTCTCTTCAACAGATTTTCCTTCTGGATCAACACCAATGATCTCTTTCATTTGCTTATCGTAACGCTCCATTCTTGAAGTATACTCTTCTGCAGTTACAGGTCCTGCTGCACGATATGGTTGTGCATCAAATTCACGAGTACCGAATCCTCTTCTAAGGTTGAAACAACGTTGGAAGTTGTATACTCTCTCAGACTGACGGATCATTTCGTGTTTGTCAAACTCACGACCAGTTACAGCTTTGAAGATAGTAACATAGTTATCTACGTGCTCAGGTACTTTAGCTGGCTCATCAGTTTCAGCATTGTTTTCTGGCTCAACATCATTCCAAGGAAGTTTACATAAACCTACTAAACCGAACCAAGTACGGAACATTGGGAAGTAGTGTAATGCTTCAGCTTTATCCTCGAAAGTAGGAATTTGGTTGTTTACCATATCCATGAAGATCAACCATGCCTCATCGTGTTGAGGTCCTTTGTTTGTCATTGCGAAACCACCTTGCTGAGCAAGAGATTCTTTAGAAATGTACTCAGAGTACTCAAGACCTTTATTTTCCATCGCGATATCTTTGATGAAATCAGCGTCGCCCCAGCCTTTCTCGATGAACATTTCTTTCATTTTGCGAACACCTAAACCAGCTACTAAACCGAATCCTTCGCCTTTTGCTAATAAGTGCATTAATTCCATTGCAGAATCCGCATTTCCGAAGTTTAACTTCAGTCCACCAGTTTTTTCTTCGTCAAGGATGCCATTTTCATAACACTCCATGATGAAAGCAACTAATGTANCCCAAGAGATCGTACAGATACCATAAGTATCACAATAGAAGTTAGACTCGATAATATAATCAGGGTTGAAAATACCACAGTTAGATCCTAAACCACCAGCGTTTTCGTATTCCGGTCCGTCAACGATCACTTTTTGTCCTGCATAAGGTCCTGTTCTTAATTCGTAGTTGTCAACACCTTTTGCACATGACATATTACATCCGATCCAACATCCATCAGGAACACCTTGAGTAAATCTTGATTTCCATTCTTCAGAATCAATTTTATGAGTGTCTGGATGTGATCCGAATTTATAGTTATGAGTTGGAAGAAGATCATACTCATCCATGATCTCAACAAGGTGAGCTGTACCTTTAGTTCTCATTTCACATTGAGAATCATCTAATTCTCTCATTTCACGGTTGAAGTTTTTACCTCTTTCCATGATCGCTTTAAGATCTACCACATTGTTTAAGTTCCCTTTGATACCAGGAACCTTAGCAACGATTGCTTTGATCTTTTTGTCACGGAATACAGTTCCGATACCACCACGACCTGCTTGCTTAAGGCGAACAAGTTTACGTTTTGGATCATAGAAACTGAAGTTAAGCATACCAACTAATGAGTGGTCAGCAGCTGTACCGGCAGAAACAACACCAATATTTTTCTTGTCTTTGTCATCATCAGCAAACATATCTGTTAATACTTCTGCTAATTCATGACTATCGATTGGCTCTTGAGGAGCTTCAAAAATCTCTACTTTGTGATTTACACCATCGATGTAAACGATAGTTTCGTTTTCAGCTTTACCTTGTAATTCGATTGCATCGAAACCAGAGAACTTTAAGAATGGTCCGAAGAATCCACCAACGTTAGAATCCATTACAGAATCTGTTTGNGGTGAAAGAGACACAACTAAAGATTTACCTGCACCAGAGTATTGAGTAATACCACCGATTGGACCTGAAGAAATAACGATTTCGTTTTCAGGATCATTCCATTTGGTTTCAGGTGTAGTTGCTTCCCATAAAAGCTTCAATCCGTAACCTTTACCACCGATGAATTTTTCTTTCATCAAAGCAGGAACTTCTTTCTCTTTGATTTCGTTAGTACCAACATTGATATATAAAGTTTTGTCGGTATAACCTTTGTCAAGTGGAGTCCACTCGTACTTCCAGTCGTTCAATAACTTATGACTGTTTTTCATTTCTTCTATATTCATAAGAATCGCTTTTATTTTACTAACCATTGTTAAAAACTTCACAAAAATATATAATATTCCAATTTCTTTAACTAAAGTGGTGGAAAAGAGATATGTACACAACTGCATATCGATGTAAAATCCATAGAATTACATACTTAGCGAGGTATCTAAATAATATTTAGAATGATTATAAATTTCCTTGCGTTTTTTTAAGTAGTATGTGACTCCTAATTTTCTAAATTTCAGGTAAAAAAACACAGAAAATAGATTTTAGACAATAGATTATAGACAAAAGGTATTAGATGTGTGTGTTTCTCAGAACTATCTATATTCTTGTCTAGCATCATTCGTATAAAATCTAATGTCTAGCGTCTAAATTCTAAACATTAGCTATCTTTGTAATTCAATAAGAATTATTATGAAAATCACTTTAAATAACAGAGCAGAAGAGATCGATACGGAAACAATGTCGGTTCAGAAATTGATTGACTATAAAAACTTCACATTTAAGTTATTAGTAACTAAAATTAATGGTGAATTAGTTCGCAAAGACGACCGTAATACAGCCATGGTAAAAGATGGGGATACAGTGGTGATTTTGCATATGATCAGCGGAGGATAAGATTTAAGAATGAAGATTAACGAGTGGAGATTGAAGAAGGAATAAAATCATCAATCGTTAATCTGCATTCTCCAATCTCCGATCAAAACATTATTCCAACACTAATAGCTGATTCCGTAGTACCCTTCGTATCATGATTTTCCAAATGCTCTATTGATTTAGCTGCTAATGAAAGCTCAACTATTAAATCTAATTAATCGTGTAGCGATAGTTTAATCCCGGCTCCAAAACGATAGAAATTGCCCTTCTTCAGAGATCTTTGCAACTTTAGAAGTTTACCGCTTTGGAAGTAATCATAAAGATCCATTTTTTCGGGGTCAGATGAAGGTAGAATCCGAAAATCTAAAAAAGCAGGAGCAGAAGAGAAATCGGGATTGATATTTGCATCATAAGCTATTCCTGCACCTATAGAAAAGTACTCTTTAACAATACGATATGCTCCTATAGCATTTACCCGTACACCAAATGACCCTTTCCCAGAGATGCTTATATCGTATATATCCTCTAAATCGGTATTGACAATTAGATCTGTTTGAATGATTCCATAAAATCTAGACCCGTTAAGAGAGTTCTTAGCGTCAGGAAAATAATAGAAGTCATCGTCCTGAGCAATTGCATTGTTGTAGAAAAGTGATGTTGCGAAAATGCATATAAATGTAATAGTCTTGAAATTCATAATTGATTAAGCTGGGAGCGATTAATAATGATGCTATCAAGACAAGCTTTATGCCAAAAAAAACACCAAAGCGATTCCTCACTTCAGCGCCTTTGATATAAGAGTGAAGATTAAAGATTAACGATTTTAGATTTGTTACTTCTTCAATTTCCAATCGTTAATCTCCAATCTTAAATCATATTAAAAGTTCCAATCCAAACCATAACGTTCACTGATATCCAATCTTGGCATTGGTCCATCCAATGGTTTAAGATCTTTCACATACCAGTCTAGCCATTCAATTTGGCGAAATAATACATCAATTTGTCCAACTTGCTTTCTGTTACCATGTCCTTCTCCTGGATATTGAACCAATCGCACAGCAGGATGATTGTTCATCTTCATTCTACGATGTAATTCCATACTTTGAGTAGGATGAACTCTTGTGTCTTCAGCTCCTCCATAGATCAATGTTGCGGTTTTACTTTGATGAGCCCAATAGATCGGACTTCTTTCAAGATTCATTAACCATTGCTGTTCTAAGTAATTAACTGAATGAACTAATCGTTCTTCATGTGGAATATCGGTTGTTCCTTTTTTAGAAATAACATTCGTGATACCAACAAATGCACAAACAGCTTTTACATAATCTGTGTAATAAGTTGCAAACCAAGCAGAAGCATAACCTCCGTAAGATCCACCGGCCATACCAACACGTTCTTTATCCGCACCTTTTTTAGCAACTAAATAATCAATTGCATCTGCAATGTCATCGAATTCAATGCCTGCTGGGTCTTTTAACCCTACCGCGCCAAAATCAACGCCATAACCGGTACTTGCACGATAGTTAAGATAAACTACCATGTAACCTTTATTCGCCATCACCTGACCAGGCGTAGAATATCTGCTTAACCATCCATTAGAATGGTGTGATTCTGGTCCACCATGTACATAAACCACTAATGGATATTTTTCATTTGCTTTATAGCCAACAGGATACATTAATAATCCTTCGATCATAACACCATCACGAGCAGGATAGCGAATCAATTCTTGTTTGGCTAAAGATTTATTCGCCAATTGTGGATTAACATCTGTAATTTGTTCAATATCTTTCTTCCCATTCCAAACATAAATATTGCCTGGATCTATTGTAGTACTTGCTGTAAAGGCAAAGGTTTTAAAATCTGCAGATATACTTGGAGTGCCGAAAATTATTCCATTGTCTTTAGAGTCTAGAATGATCTCACGTTCACCTCCATTAGCCGATATTAAACTCAATTTAGGATAAACTCCTTCACCGCTTTTGAATAAGATCTCTTTGTTATTTTTCCAGTATCCCCATTGAATATGTCCTTTGAAATCTCTTTTTGTAAGATTAATTCGTTTTTTAGTCGCCAGATCCACTACATAAAGCTGACTAACCGCATGATCATTTTTATTTTCAGCACCTGTATATAGCAATTTGCTTCCATCAGGACTAAAGGAATAATTTCCAAGCTTTCCTATGTTTTCGAATAGGCGTTCATTTGTACCACTTGCTAGATCAATGATGTAAATCTCACGGAACATATAGTTTTGATCGATTAATGGTTCAGGTGAAATCGTTGCAGCAATCTGCGTTCCTTGAGCATTGAACTCAAAATTCCAAACATTCTTTTCAGTTGTTAACTCTTTGATCTTTCCATCTAATGAAGCAGTATATAATCGATTCATTTTAAGATTTTCTTCAAAGAAGATGAATCCATAACCTCTTTTCTTAAGTTCTTTTTCTTTGTCAGAAGCTACTTCACGACTAATGAATGCTATTCCTTTGCCATTTGGATTCCATTTAAATGATCCAATATTTCTTTCAAAATTTGTGATCTGGCTGATCTCTCCACCGTCAACTGGCATTGTGAACACTTGATTTTTACCATTATCACCTTTCTTAATGAAACCAATATATTTCCCATCTGGGCTCCATTGTGGAGAACGACCTTTTACATCACCGAAAAGAGGAGTGATATTTTTAGTCTTTAAGTTCATCCTTAAGTATTCAGAATGCGAACCGCCCGGTTTTTCATTAGAGGTTCTGGGGGTATAATGTATATAAATGATCTCTGAGCCATCAGGGCTAATCTGAACACCTCTTACAGATTTCATTTCCAGAAGGTCCTGAGGAGTAAATGTTTCCTGTGCAATTAACTGGAAACTAAGCATGCAAAGAAGAAGCATGCTAAATGCATATTTCAAAAGTGATTTCATAATTATTTGGTTGGTTTTTGAACTTTCAATATTACTGATAGATAATGAGTAATACAAGAATTTTAGTCAAACACGCTAGGATTTTAGATGAAACCAACAGTGGCATTTGATTGGAGATTGGAGATTGATGATTAACGATTGTTGATTTTTTTGTGACGTTTCTTGATTTTTGGAACTAATTAATACAATGAATAAATCTCAATTAGAATCTAGGTTGATTAATTTTTCTCTTTTAATCATTAAGATTGTGAATAGTTGTACATCTTGTAAAGCTGGCAGTCATTTATCTAATCAAATAGTTAGATCAGGAACATCTGTTTCATTAAATTATGGTGAAGCACAAAGCGCAGAATCAAGGAAGGACTTTATACACAAAATGAAAATAATCCTAAAAGAACTTAGAGAAACATTTATCACTTTAAAGTTAATTAGATCTGCTAACTTATCAAGGCATAAAGTAGATGTTGATCAAGCAATCGATGAATGTAATCAGTTGATTTCTATCTTTGTAAAGAGTGTTTTGACAGCTCAGTCAAAGTTATAATCTTAAATCTCCAATCTCAAATCTCCAGTCTTCAATCAAGGTTCTATACGATCTCAGCCACAACAAAGGTGCTACCACCAATAAAGATAAGATCGTTGGTTCCGGCATTATTCAGAGCAACATTATAAGCTTCCCTTACCGAACTATGTCTTCTTCCTCTCAGTCCAACTTCGTGAGCAGCCATTTTAAGTTCTTTCTCAGGTAATCCACGTGGGATATCCGCTTTACAGAAGTAATAAGTTGCTTCATGAGGGAGTAAACGAAGTAATTGATCGATATTCTTGTCATTTACCATTCCCAAAACAAAGTGTAACTGATCATAATTTAGTTGCCTCAATTGTGAAACGACTTCCTTAATTCCTTCTTTATTATGAGCTGTATCACATATCGTTAAAGGATTTTTAGAAAGAATTTGCCATCTTCCACGGAATCCGGTGTTTGAAGCCATGTCACGAATCCCGTCAGTGATGATATTATGACTTAATCCGAATTGATTCTTGATCACATCTGCAGCTTGTAAGGCAGTTGCAATGTTCTTGGCCTGATATTCACCTAATAGAGGAGATTCCAGTTCTTCGATATAAAGCTCATTGTTCTTCCATACATCAAAGCAAGCAACATCTAATGCTTTATGTGATAGCTTTTTCAACTCGAAAATGTCATCTGCAAAAGTGATCTCAGCATTTACTGAATCTGCTTTTTGGATAAATAATTCTTGAATCTCTGATTGGGTTTCACCTATTACAACTGGGGTATTCTTTTTGATGATCTCTGCTTTTTCAGCAGCAATCTTTGGTAAGGTATCACCCAAAAATTGCATGTGATCAAAACCAATGTTTGTAATTACAGATAAAACAGGGTCAATCACATTGGTAGAATCAAGTCTGCCACCCATGCCGGTTTCAATTATAGCAATATCTACTTCTTCATCAGCAAAATATTGAAAAGCTAATCCTACAGTCATTTCGAAAAAGGAAAGCTGGATCTTTTCGAATTCTTTTTTATTCTTTTTTACAAATTCAACTACATAATCCTCAGAGATCATCTCACCATTGATCTTAATACGTTCCCTGAAATCTTTGAGGTGTGGAGAAGTATAAAGTCCTGTTTTAAAACCAGCTGTTTGAAAGATCGATGCCAGAAAATGTGCGGTAGATCCTTTACCATTTGTTCCAGCAATATGAATGGATTTGAAACGCTTGTGAGGATGATCAAGCAGTTTACAAAGCTCGAGGGTATTCTTAAGATCTGTTTTATAAGCAGCTTTCCCTATGCGTTGATACATGGGAAGCTGATTGAACAGATATTCTGTAGTTTCTTTGTAATTCATAGGGCAAAATTAGAACAGAAGTGTTCATAGAAAAAGAAAATCCGAAGGAAGTTTTGAACAGCTAGTTCAGTCGGATGAAATTATAGGTAATGGTTCCTTTCTGCACATCAGGAGCATTGGGGTCGGGTGTGAATTTGGCTCGTAAAGCAGCTTCTCTGGCAAGCCTTCTTAATTGCAGATCAGAAATATTTGTTCCCTTGGCGCCATCTACCGCTCTAATTACGTTCCCATCTTTATCAACCCAGATGGTAACAACAATTTTTCCTTGTTCCGGAGAATCATAAGTAGGTTTAGGTAGGGTTTTAGCACCACGTCCTCCAAGGCTAAAAGATACTCCATCACCTTCTCCACCTAAGCCATCATAACTAAGTGATTCTGGTGATCCTTCTTTACGTCCTTGATCTCCCTGATAAGTCGTAATGCCTTCATTGCTGCTTCTTCCCGTCTTTTTCGACTTTCCTTTATAGAGTGCATTTCGATTTACAATCGGTACGGGATCCGGATCCGGAATTGCTTCTTCTACAATTGTATCCAAATCCATTTCAATATCAACCTCTTCAGCTTCAAATTTCATTTCGCTAACATAGATGCTGTCTATAGTGGGCATTTCAACTGCATCCTCGTTTAGAACTTCCTCTTCCTGAATATCTTCTTCAATTTGTTCTTCCTCTTGGATGGTCTCTTCTTTAGGTTCAGGTTGAGGTGGAGGAGCAGGTGGAGGTTCTTCCACAACAGGTTGTTGCTCAAATCCTTTTCCCAGATCAGAATTTCCTAAATTAACTTCTACTCCTTCTTCACCAGGAAGTGGGAGAGGCGTACGTAATGCAAAGAATATCAATACAAATAACAGAGCCCCATGAAAGATCACGGTCCCGATAATGCCTCTTGCTCTGTCTTTTGATTTGCTCATTACTTAGGTTTTGTTGCCAATATGACTTTATGCTTTGTATTCCGTTTTCTGTTGATCTCATTAACAGCGTCAATCACATGAACAACATATTGAACGGCTACTGATTTATCAGACTTTAAAACCACAGAAGCTTCGTCCTGATCAGTGATCTTAGCACCAATTCTGGCTTCTAGATCATCAATATTTGTACGACTATCATTCACATAGTACTGATACTGCTCATTGATATAAACGGTCACACTTTGCTTTGCCATTGTTTTACTATTACTTGAAGGAAGTAATAGTTTAATGGCATTTGGGCTTACTAATGTTGAGGTAAGCATAAAGAATATAAGTAATAGGAATACCAGATCAGACATTGAGGCTGTGCTGAAATCCGTTCTTCTTTTATTTCTTGTTTGTATTGCCATTTTACCTCCTATTTAGCAGGTTCATGTAAAAGATCCATAAACTCAGTAGCTCTGGCTTCTAGTTTGTATACCAGTTTCTCAATTCTTGCCACTAACATATTATAACAGATATATGCAATGATACCAACGATCAATCCTGCCACGGTTGTAACCATTGCCTGATAAATTCCACTTGATAGTAATGAAATATCGATATTGTTTCCGGCCATCGACATATCATAAAATGCTTTGATCATCCCAATAACGGTTCCCAGGAATCCCAACATCGGTGCAGCACCGGAAATGGTAGCCAGTCCAGCGATATTCTTTTCTAGTCTTGCAACCTCAAGTTTCCCAACATTTTCAATAGCAGTATTGATATCACTTAAAGGCTTCCCGATTCGCTGTAAACCTTTAGCGATCATTTTCGAGATAGGACTATTATTGCTATTACATAAAACCAAGGCAGCATCAACTCTGCCGCTATGAATGAAATCCCGAATATTATTCATAAAGTTATTGTCTTCACGAGATGCCTTCAGGATCACGAAATATCTTTCGAAGAATATGTAAACAGCGATGATGGAAAAAACAGCTAGAACGCCAATGATCCAGCCTCCTTTCATTGCAAGTTCTAAAATAGACAGTGAGATTTCTGTTGGTTCTGCTTCATCGAGCTGAACACTGTTTGCCAATTGTAAGAAATATAATTTAAGCATTATTGAGAATTTTGCGTAAATGTAGTATTAATGAATACCAGAGCGATTTTAGCTAGCTCTAATTTTTAACAGCATTTTGTTAATACTAACTCCATTTTTTTACATTTATTATGCCAAATTGCTCTGATTTTAATTGATAAATTATTCCTGGAAATCAATACTTTATTTAAAAAGCTGTCAATATTAGATGCTTAGATACGATTTTCGATTCTACCATATAAAAATTTCATATTTTTGCCGTCATACAAATTTAAAAAAGAGATTATGGAAATGTTTGTTTTGATGGTTATCGTATTCGTACTAGGTTATGCGGCCATCGCATTAGAGCATCCGCTCAAAGTTGACAAAGCTCCTACAGCTTTGGTTCTAGGTATGTTAATGTGGATCCTTTTTGTTATTGGAAAGGCCGATATTTTAGGCTTAGTTAACAATGCAGGTGAGTTTGTGTCTCAAGCTTGGAGAGAATATCTCCATCATGAAGGAATACACAATCCAACTACGAAGGATATGTTTGGATTTATTACACATCATGAAGTATTACATCATTTAGCTGAGATTTCAACAATCTTATTCTTCTTATTAGGAGCAATGACAATTGTTGAAACAATTGATCAGCATCAAGGTTTTAAGCTGATTACAGATAAGATCAAAACAACAAATAAAGTGAAGTTGTTATGGATCCTTAGTATTCTTACTTTCTTCATGTCTGCTGCACTTGATAACTTAACTGCAACAATTGTTCTTGTAGCATTACTAAGAAAACTTATTGCAGATCAAAAAACACGTTGGTTCTTTGCTGCAATGGTAGTTCTTGCTGCTAATGCTGGTGGTGCTTGGTCTCCTATTGGTGATGTTACAACCATTATGTTATGGATCGGTGGACAGGTTACTGCTGGAAATATCATCGCTCACGTGATCCTTCCAAGTATCATTACGATGATCGTACCGGTTATCATTCTTACAGTAACAATGAAAGGTAATGTAGAACGTCCTGTATTAAGTGATGAAGATTCAAAAGATTATACTACTCCATTCGAGCGTAGACTTATTTTGATCATGGGTGTTTGTGGATTATTATTCGTTCCTGTTTTCAAAACACTTTCACACTTACCTCCTTACATGGGAATGCTATTTAGTTTAGGTGTGATTTGGGTTACAACTGAGATCATGCATAGAAATAAATCGGCAGAGTATCGTAAAAAGTTAACTGTAATTAATGTGATTAAGAAAGTAGATATTGCTACGATCTTCTTCTTCATGGGTATCTTAACTGCTGTTTCTGCAATGCAATCAGCAGGTCACCTTACATTATTAGCAGGTTGGTTAAACGACAATGTTGGTAATATCTATATCATCAACCTTATTATTGGTGTGCTTTCTGCAATTGTAGATAATGTACCTCTAGTTGCCGGTGCGATGGGAATGTATGAGATCGCTCCTGCAGGTGCAGTTGGTTATGAAGCACTATTCATGGTAGATGGTCAATTCTGGGAATTCTTAGCATATTGTGCTGGTACCGGTGGTAGTATCTTAATTATTGGATCTGCTGCAGGTGTTGCTGCAATGGGTATGGAAAAGATCGATTTTATTTGGTATATGAAGAAAATCAGTTTATTAGCATTAGCTGGTTATTTAGCAGGTGCTGCTGTATACTACTTCCAAATGATGCTTATCGCATAATTGATAACTCAAGATATAATGAAAAGACCGGCTTTAGTCGGTCTTTTTTTTTAGGATGACTTCCTCAACCCCGAAACTTCGGGGGAGGATGTCATCCTATTTTTTTAAAATAAAACACCAGTTTTTATATCCATACTTGTCTTATCTGAAAAGCTTTTAATTTTATTACCTTTAGGAGATGAGTGAGCAGGAGTTAATCGATGCGATCAAGCGGCAGGATCCGCATGCATATAGATCGTTGATCGATCAGTATCAACCACTGGTACTGAATACCTGCTATAGCTTTGTTCAAAGCGAGGATGACGCAAAAGATCTCACCCAGGAAGTCTTTATAGAAGTGATCAGATCCATTAAGAAATTCAGAGGAGAATCCAAGATTTCAACCTGGTTGTATCGTATGGCTGTTAACAGATCACTAAATCATATTAAGAAGTATAAACGAAGATCTTTATTTGGAGAAGTAGAAGAGATCAATAAAGGTGATTTTACTGCTTCAGATAGTTTTAATGCAGATAAAAGTATCGAAGATCAAGAGCGGTCAAAAGTGTTATTCGACGCTATCAATTCATTAAAAAAGAATCAAAGAATTGCTTTTACTTTACATAAAGTTGAAGGTGTTAGTTATGCGGAAATTGCTGAGATCATGAATATTACAACCTATTCTGTTGAATCTCTCATTTATCGCGCTAAATCTAACTTACAGAAGAAATTATTGAGTTATTATCAAAAAAATATGCAATAATCGCCAGTTTTTAATTAACAGATTGTCAAACTAAAAAAACATCACATGAATTGCAAAGAGATACATAATAAATTGAATGCCTACCTGGAATCATCCCTGGATGATGATCAGTTAAGGGACTTCAATATGCATCTGGATGCATGTGATACGTGTAAAAAAGTTGTTTCAGAAATGGAACTTACAATGCAAATTCTGGATCGACCGGTCAAACTAGAAGCAGATCCATTTATGCATACACGCATCATAGCGGAACTTGAAAACGAATCCGAAACTGTAAAGTGGAAGTTCAAACAAGTTCTTCAGCCTGTATTATTAGGTATGATCATACTTGTTGGTGTTTATTTAGGAATTGGATTGGGCAATCGTTTCTACGATGAGGATGTGTTTAGCAATCAGCAGGATTCGGAGGTAAATCTCATTGATCTTGAAATTGATACATATGCAAACATCACATCAGACATTGAAACATTTTTATTATCTGAAGAATAGGAGGAATGATGAATTATTTCACTAAAAAACGACTTGCTATCATCACAATCATTGTTTTATTGATCGTGAACATTTCCACAATTAGTACGGTTTTATATCATACGCATATTAAACCTAAAAGAGGGAGTTTCAATAAGGAAAGAACCTATAGAAAAACCCGTAAGCATATGAGGCTTACAAGAGAGCAACGTGATCTTTTCAGATCTAAAGTGGTAGATTATCGCGAAAGAACAGAGCCTATACATCATGAAATTAATGAGATCAGAAATCAGATCCTGGATGAGCTAGCCAAAAATGATCCGGATACAAATGTGATCTTCAAATTAAATGATAAAGCTGCTCAATTACATCTAAAACTGAAAAGACAAACGATCCTGAATCTGATTGATCTTAAACAGTCGTGGGACCCAGAACAATATGATGTTTTGGATAAGATGTTCAGACAAACTTTACTGAATGATCATCGTCCGATGCCTAACTATAAGTATAAGATGAAGAAAGATTCGAATGAGAGAAAAAGGGAAAGAAGAAGACGTTAATCGATTAATTTTTAGATAATAACTTAAATTAAAGGAGTGATACAAATGAAAACAAATAAAACTAAAATAGTGAGCATATTATTGATCGTGGCATTTGCAGTAAGCAGTGTTCAGGTAATGGCTCAACAAGGCCGTCAGATGAGAAAAGAACGCGCCGAGAAACGTGTAGAAAAAAGAGAATTCAGAAAAGAAAGAATGCAAGAATTGCTAAATTTATCTGATGAGCAAAAAGAGCAAATTAAAAAGCTAAGATTAGAACATCAGAAAGAGATGTTGCAATTCAGAAATAAGCTTGGTGAGCATAGAGCAAAGCTTCAAACTCTAAGAACTGCCGACAAAGCTGATATGAAAGCGATCGACAAACTTGTTGATGATATGGCTGAATTAAGAGCAAAGCAAATGAAGCTTAAGCTAAGACACGAACAAGATGTTAGAGCTTTACTAACAGATGAACAAAAGATCATTTTTGATACGCATAAAAAGCAAAGAAAGCATAAAAGATCAGCTCAACGTTCAGGGCGAGGCGAACGTATGAGACTTCATAACTAGATTAGTTAATAGAAAAGCGGTAATTGATTTGCCGCTTTTTTTATGGATATACAATTTTACCACCGGAAGAATTTCGTGACGCACCGGTTACACTGGAAAGACAATTAACTTCATTTCTCCACCTTAGAACACCAAGGAATGCGAAGATCAATGCTTCTTTAAAATCAATCAGGTCTTTTTCAGGAATTACAATATTCAATTTATGAGCTTTAAATAACTCAATAAGGAATGAATTATGAGTTCCTCCTCCTATGATCAATATGCTAGCATTTTCCTTTTTTATCGCTTTTTTGATCTGAATAACAATATGTTCATAATATGTTCTGAGTTGATCTTCGATAGAGATCTCAGACTTTTTAAATAGAGGGAAAATGTTTGACTCAACCCATTCTCTCCCTAATGATTTTGGATGAGCTTCCAAATAAAACGCTAACGAATTAAGATTGTTGAATAGATTATGATCAAGCTGCCCACTTTTTCCTAATTTCCCATCCTTATCAAAAGTATGGCCAAGCTTATTACATGAATAATTTAGTACTAGATTAACAGAGCAAATATCATAAGCTATGCGTTGTTCATTAAACTGCGTGGATATGTTCGCAAAACCGCCAAGATTTAAACAGTAATCAAATTTCTTAAAAAGTAGTTTATCACCAATTGGAACTAATGGAGCACCTTGTCCATTGAGAGATACATCAAGGCTCCTGAAATCATACACTACAGGGAACTGACACTCTTTTGCAATAGCATTTCCATCCCCAATTTGCAATGTATATCCTTTATCTGGTCGATGAAAGATGGTATGCCCATGAGAGGCTATAAAATCTACTTTAAGTTTATGCTCTTTAATGAAATCGAAAACTAATTGCCCTAGATAAGAACCATATTCTTCATTGAGGTTTTCAAGATCTTCAGGCTTTGAATTATAAGCCTGTTGAAGTTTGGTTTTCCAGTTATCGGAATAAGCAAAAAAATCTTTCTTTAGAATCTCAAAGCTCCATTTCTTGCCGTAATGAAAGTTGCAATACGCTAGATCTACTCCATCCAAGGATGTCCCTGACATTAAGCCGATAACATGATACGAATCCATTTAGAAGAATTTTACTAGAGATTCCATTTTCATCCCGCGGGATCCTTTAATGAGGATGGTTTTATCCTGAACTGGGTGAGTCGCAAGATACTCGATCAGTTGTTCGGTAGTTTCAAAGCTTAAATAAGATTTTGGATAATTCGTTTTTCTGAATTCATTCCCAAGTAGGATCACATTATTAAACCCTGCATCTTTTATTCTGTCAACCAACAGCTGATGTTCTTCATCAGAATAATCACCAAGTTCAAACATATCACCAAGAATTAAAAGCTTATTTGTGCGATGCAGATCTGCAAAGTTTGATACTGCTTCCCTCATACTACTTGGATTTGCATTATACGCATCCAGAATAATATAATTATGCTCCGTTTCTTGAACCTGTGATCGGTGATTTTGAGGGATGTAATTTTCAACAGCGGCTATTACCTGACTAGCTTCAACTCTAAAGTAAGTTCCAATGCAGATCGCAGCCATTAAATTTTCAATATTATAACTTCCTATCAATTGAGATTTTATGCTTTGTTGATTCCATGCTAGTCCGGCAAATGGTCCGTCATTACTAGGGAAACATACTATATCTGCTTCATTGGAACCATAAGTAACCGTTTTAAGCTTATTCGGGAGGTTAGCATTTAGGAATTTATTATCAGCATTCAGAAAAGCAATTCCATTCGTAATTTTCTCAAGCCAACGGTAAAGTTCAGTTTTGGTTTTTAAGATATTTTGAAAACTACCAAAACCTTCAAGATGTGCTTTACCTACATTTGTAATTAATCCATGATTAGGTTTGGCAATGCTACATAAAAGTGCGATCTCACCAACATGGTTTGCACCCATTTCTATTATGGCTATTTCCGTTTCCGGGTCTATAGATAATAAAGAAAGAGGTACTCCTATATGATTGTTGAAATTACCTTGAGTATAAAATGTTTTATACTTTCTGGAAAGTACAGCACCACATAGTTCTTTAGTTGTGGTTTTTCCATTAGTTCCAGTAATGGCTATTACCGGAATGTTCAATTGGTCACGATGGTATCTGGCAAGATCCTGAAGACACTCCAACGAGTTTTTAACATAGTAGCATTTGTCGTGATCGCTGAGTTCCGGATCATCAACTACAGATAGCTGTGCACCTTTGTTAATGGCATCCAAAGCAAATTTATTGCCATCAAAATTTTCACCCTTTATTGCAAAGAAAATCGAATCCTTTTCAATGCTTCTACTGTCAATGCTTACTTTTGGATGTTTCTTAAAAATGGAGTACATTTCTTCAATCATAGTCCAAATATAAAAAAATCCCCATCCTTTTCAGAATGGGGATCGATGATATATAATGTAAATTTATTTCTGATCCGGAACGGTATTACCCATTCTGCTCATCGCACATCTGAAACCAATACTATTAGAGGCTTCACCCTGATGTAAATATCTTCTTACACTCGGACTTAAATAATAAGCAGGGTCTTTCCATGAACCACCTTTATATACTCTTGTTTGGTCACTGATTAATGTATTAACTCCATATTTATACATAGTATTTGTTGTCTCGCCTTTATCATTAGCAAGCCAATCAGAATTTACTACTGATTTTAGATCNCCATCTCTATAATTGATATTATCAGCCTTTCTATAGTTTCTACGATCTTTGATATCTTCTTCATTGATCTTTTGATATCTGATCCTTCCTAAACTATCCTTCTCAGCAATTGAGCCGTCAGGATTTCTAACTTTCTCCATGAAAACATTTCCTCTGAATGGACTGTAATCCGAAACATCCTCAAATGATAATGGACGGTAAACATCCTGTACCCATTCACTAACATTTCCGGCCATATTGTATAGACCATAGTCATTAGGCCAGTAGGATCCAACAGGAGCAGTAATGTCGGCGCCATCATTTAAGCTTCCGGCAATACCCATAAGGTCGCCTTCACCTTTTTTGAAGTTTGCAACAAAGCTGCCTTGATATTTTTTATCCTTTGTTCTGGTTTTAGATCCATCCCATGGATAGGTTTTTCTATCTACTAACTGTCCGTCTACTGTATTCCCAATTAAGCCAAGTGCTGCATATTCCCATTCTGCTTCAGTAGGAAGTCTGTAACTTGGAAGCATGATGCCATCTTCCCATGCAACATTATTTGTAGGAGTTTCAATGTCGAAATTTGGTTGGTCATTTTGTTCATCGCGTTTCTTTCCAAATAATCTGAAAGAAGATTTCTTTTCAGGAACAGGTAAGGCATTATATTGACCAGCTAAATAAGCTTCAGTGTTAAAATGATTTTCATTTTTCTGATTTGGATCATAAGCAAATGCTCCGGCATCGATCAATAACTTCTCATTAACACGATCAGTTCTCCATTTACAGTATTCAGTAGCTTGTTCCCAGGAAACTCCAACAACCGGATAATTATGGTAAGAAGGGTGACGTAGATACATCTCAACTAAAGGCTCATTATAAGCAAGTTGCTCGCGCCAAACTAAGGTGTCCGGTATAGCTGCATAATATATATCAGGATGATCATCGCCATATACTTTCTTTAGCCAATGCAAATATTCAAGATAATCAAGATTACTTACCTCAGTTTCATCAATATAGAATGAAGGAACAGTTACGGTTCTGGATGGATTGTCCCATTCTTGAAAAATATTTTCCTGAGTTGATCCCATTACAAAAGAACCACCTTCAATAAATACTAATCCGGGCCCGGTCTCTTGTTCCCGAATATCAGTTACTTCAAATCCTCCTTTTTCAGGATTGTTGTATTCCCAGCCAGTGCTATGACTTCTCATGTCTGAGCTACCACCTTTATTGAATACTTTGTTACAAGCCGAAATGCTTAATAATAAGCAGATTAATACAGTGAAGTTTGTTAATTTGTTGAATTTTAGCATCTTAATATTCCTTGTTCTAAATCAATTCTATAACTCAAAAATACTGGTTTTATTGCCTCTTCCCAGTGAATCCTTGATTTTTTTTGACTCATACAATATTACAACATTTTATCAGGAGATAAAATTTGTCAGGTTTATATATTAATTCTGACAAATCTAATAATGTAACCATATAATAAAGTGTTTGCATATTTGTTATCTTTATACCTCCTAAAATTTGAGGTTGACATTAATTATGGGATTGATCCGAAGACTTTGTTTTCAATTATTTTTTATTTTGTTCATTTTCTCCTTCTCAGGGAATTTGTACAGTCAGGAATCGATATTGTCATCTGGTTCTTGGTATAAGATCCGGATTGATCAGAATGGCGTTTATAAGATTAGTGGGTCTGATCTGTCTGCCATGGGAATGAATATAAGTTTGATCGATCCAGCAAACCTTAGAATTTATGGCAATTCCTCCGGAGTACTGCCAGAGAGAAATTCAGATACTGAACATATCTTTCTACAAGAGAATGCAATAGTTGTTGAAGATGGTGGTGACGGTAGTTTTGATGGGAATGATTATATTCTATTCTATGGCCGTTCTCCTCATCGTTGGGATTATGTTAGTGCTTTCAGACCATTTGAGCATATCTATAATGTTTATGATGATTATACTTATTACTTCATTACTGCAGATAAGGGAGTCGGTAAAAGAATAATGTCAATTCAGGAATCAACTCAAACTGTTACTGATGATGTGGATATGTTTATTGATCATCAGTTTCATGAAATTGATGACTATAATCTTACGAGCTCTGGAAGGACTTTTTATGGAGAAGTCTTCGACCTTACGACTACACAGCAGTTTAATTTCAATTTCCCAAACCGGATGGAAAGTGAAGAGGTTCGGCTTGCATTGAGTGTTGTTGCAAGGTCTTCTGTTACCAGCAATTTTAGTATTGATGCGAACTCAACAAACGTTTTAAATTTTGCAGTTTCAGGAATCAATTTTAATATTCCATATCCACCATATGCAGCTTCAGCATTCAAACAGCAGGTGTTTACTACTACCGGAGATGAAGTGTCAATAGATATTTCATATTTGAAGTCAACAAGTTCATCAATTGCATGGTTGAATTATTTGGAAGTCCTAGCGTGGAGAAAACTGCAACTTACAGATGTGGCATTGGAATTCAGAAATCACAGGACTGTTGCTTCAGGAAAGGTATCTCGTTTTACAATTGAGAGATTTACTTCAAATCATCAAATTTGGGATGTGACGGATCCTGTGAATGTTGGTAATCAGAGCTTTCANTTGAATTCTACAAGTGCAATTTTTGCAGTATCCACGGAAGAACTTAGAGAATATATCGTATTTGATGATACTGATCATCTCAGTGTTGAATTCGTGGAGCAAATTGCAAATCAAAACTATTCGGGAACTACAACTCCTGATTTTATCATAATAGCTCCACAGGAATATAGATCTCAAGCAGAAAGGCTTGGTGCACTTCATGTTGATAAAGATGGGCTAAGCTATCAGGTTTATGATCCTTTAAAGATCTATAATGAATTTTCTTCAGGTGCTAAANATGTGAGTGGGATCCGGAATTTTGTGAAACATATGTATGATAAAGCTTCGGTAAAACCAAAGTATTTATTGCTATTTGGTGATGCTTCATATGATTATAAAGACAGAGTTGATCAAAACAGAGATGATATACCTACTTGGCAGTCTCCTAATAGTATCGACCTGCGTGTTTCATATATGTCGGATGATTATTATGGATTGCTAGAAGATCACGAAGGTTATTATCTGGAAGGAGATCTGGAGTTGGGAATCGGTAGATTACCGGTAACAAATTTACAAGAAGCGGAAGATGTTGTTGATAAGATCATCAGGTATAGCGGATCTGAAGAAGAGGTTTTTGGTGATTGGCGAAGTAAGATCTGCCTCGTGGGGGATGATCAGGATTTTAATGCCTATGTTAATGACTCTGAAGACCTTGCAGCATATATTGATCAGGAATACCCTGCAGTATCCATCGATAAGATTTATCTTGATGCGTTTCCTCAGGAATCCACACCGGGTGGTCAGCGATTCCCGGAGGCAAAAAATAAGATTAATGAAAATATTAAACAGGGTGTACTGGTCGTGAATTATATCGGGCATGGTGGTGTAAACGGATGGGCTCACGAAAGAGTATTAGAAATTTCAGATATCAATTCCTGGACGAATGCTTATAAGATGCCAATATTTGTTACAGCTACTTGTGAGTTTACCCGTTTTGATGATCCTGCAATTAAGAGTGCTGGTGAATTGGTGCTTTTAAATCCAAATGGCGGAGGAATTGCATTGCTTACAACCACGCGCGCTACAAGTGCTAGTGGTAATTATGCATTGAATAGGGAAGTAGTAGAGCAGATATTTAAAAAAACCAATATGGAGAACCGTAGATTTGGAGATATTATTCGAGAATCTAAGAATGGCAGCGGAAACTCTTCTAATTCTCATAAATTTGTTCTAGTAGGTGATCCGGCATTGAAAATCGCTTTGCCATCAGATAGTGTTGCAACTTTAAAGATCAACGATAAGGAAATTAGTTCGGAACCAGATACAATAAATGCACTCTCAAAAGTTAAAATTTCAGGCACGATAAACAGATTCAATGGAGATCTGGCTTCAGCTTTCAATGGAACACTTTATCCGGTTGTTTNTNNTAAGCCTTCTATTTTCAAAACTTTAGCACAAGACGATAATAGCTTTGAAAAACAGTTTGAGTTACAATCCAATGTACTTTATAAAGGTGAGGTAGGTGTGAACTCAGGAGCATTTGAGTTTGAGTTTTATGTACCTAAAGATATTGCCTATAATCTGGATTTCGGTAAGATCGCTTATTACGCAAGATCAGGGAATACTGATGCCTGGGGATGTTATAAGAATGTGATCATAGGAGGATTTGATGATGATGCTTTGCCTGATAATGATGGTCCATCTATAGATCTATTCCTGAATGATCTGAATTTTGCTAACGGCGGATTCACTGATAGTAATCCTAAGTTAATTGCTCATATTTCTGATAATTTTGGAATAAATACTGCAGGACAAAGAATTGGTCATGATATCGCACTTGTAATTGATGGAAATACTAGTCAGACCATCGTTCTAAATGATTATTATCGAGCTGATCTGGATAGCTATCAAAGTGGAAAGATCGAGTATCAGCTAAGTCAGTTATCAGTGGGTCAGCATAGTCTGCAATTAAAAGCATGGGATATCTCGAATAACTCAACAACAGCAGAGATCGATTTCAATGTTTCTGACGGCGGACAAGAACCTATAGGAGGTCTATCAAACTATCCGAATCCATTCCAGGAGTTTACTAACTTTATTTTTGAAAGCAGCTTGTCGCAGCAATCTGTTAATGCTGAGGTAAAGATCTATACATTAAACGGAGTGCTAGTAAAGGTAATTCGTGAAGTTGTTCTGATCAGATCAGGGGAATCTGAGGCTATTCGCTGGAATGGAGATACTGATAATGGCATGAATCTTAAACATGGCATCTATCCTTATACGATCACAATCACAAATTCTGATGGTGAGGAATTTCAGTCAGGCTCAAAACTTATAATATCAAGATAAAATAACATTCAAACCCGAATTGTTAATCATTCATTTGAATACAAGCAATAATTAAATTGAATATTCGTTAAATTTGCTAATAAAATAAGCTATAATCAATATGAAAATCAAATCAACATTATTAGCCGTACTTACCTTTTGCACGCTAAGCTCTTATTCTCAGAATACAGATGAATGGATTGGTCAACAGGCTACAATTAATACAATTACTACTGGAGTTCCTTTCTTAATGATCGCTCCTGATGCTCGCGCCGGATCAATGGGTGATGCCGGAGTTTCATCTTCTCCAGATGCTTTTTCAATGCATTGGAATCCTGCGAAATATGCTTTTATTGAACAAAATATGGGATTCGGAGTTTCGTATAGCCCTTGNTTGAAGAATCTAGTTTCAGATATTAATTTATACAATGTAGCATGGTTTAAAAGACTTGATGATGAGCAAGTAATTGCAGCTTCATTGGTTTACTTTTCTTTAGGAGATATCACTTTTACAGATGTAAATAATCAACCTCTTGGTAATTTTAAACCAAACGAATTTAGTATTGATTTTGCATACTCACGTAAATTATCAGAATATTTATCAGCTTCTGTAGCGGCAAGGTTCATTTATTCAGATCTTACCCAAGGACAGATTNTTGCAGGTTTGCAGACCAATGCAGGAACTTCAATTGCTGCTGATGTTTCTTTATACTATCAAAAACCAGTTCAATTTAAGCGTATCGATGGTACGTTCTCATGGGGCCTTAATATATCAAATATTGGTTCTAAGATCTCTTATTCTGATCAGCCGGGTCAGGAGAATTTCTTGCCAACGAATTTAAGATTTGGTCCATCATTAACTTTAGAGCTTGACAGATACAATACATTAGCATTTATGCTAGACATTAATAAGTTATTAGTGCCAACTCCTCCTGTATATGACCAAAATGGAAATATTGTTGAAGGAAAAGATCCTAACGTGTCGGTTGTTAAAGGAATCTTCCAATCATTCTTTGATGCTCCTGGAGGATTTAGCGAAGAACTAAAAGAATTCACTTATGGTATAGGTGTTGAGTATTGGTATGATAATCAGTTCGCATTAAGAGGTGGTTATTTCCACGAAGCTGAAATGAAAGGTAACCGTCAATTCTTCACTTTAGGTGTTGGACTGAAATATAATGTATTCGGATGGGATATCGCATATCTGGTTCCTACATCTCAGCAGAACCCATTGGAGAATACATTGAGGTTCTCACTTACATTCAATTTCGACGATTTATAAAATATGAAAATAAAGATCGGCTTTGGATATGATGTTCATCAATTAGTTGATGGGCGAGAGTTGCTCATTGGAGGAATTAAAATTCCATCTGATTTTGGAGCTCTGGGTCATTCCGACGCCGATGTTTTAATTCATGCTATTTGTGATGCACTATTAGGTGCAGCAAATCTCGGAGATATTGGAAAGCACTTTCCTGATACTTCTAATGAGTTTAAAGGCATCGATTCAAAGATCTTACTTAAAAAAGTGATGAACCTAATTCGATCGAAAGGATATGAATTGGGCAATCTTGATGCTACAGTTTGTTTACAAGCTCCTAAGATCAGACCTTCTATTGATAAGATGAAAGCATGCCTCGCTGAAGTCATGGATGTAGATGTAGATGAGGTCTCTGTTAAGGCAACAACTACTGAGAAAATGGGCTTTGTTGGAAGAGGTGAAGGAATTTCAGCTTATGCTGTAGTATTGATCAATAAAGCCTAATCATTAAAAAAGCGACTTTCAAAGTTTACCAGGTAAACATATTTACTGGATCTTGTAAATGCCGTATACATCCATCTTAAGAATTCTTTATTGAACATATCATCATTTATATATCCCTGATCTATAAATATCACTGGCCATTGTCCACCTTGAGTCTTATGGCAAGTTAATGCATAGGAGAACTTTACCTGTAAAGCGTTGAAATATTGGTTTTTCTTTAATTGCCCCAGTCGCTTTTGTTTCTGAGGAATGTCCTCATAATCTTTCATTACCTCTTCAAAGAGAGCATTACTTCTAGCTTGATCCAATGCAGGGCTTTCAGCCATTATTGTATCTAACATGATCTTTACATCGATCTCTTCCTCATCGGGATAATCAAGGAACCGTATGCTTACATCAGCAAATTCAAATCCATACAATTCTTCACGATTCTGAATGCTGGTTATTTCAACGATGTCACCATTAGCAATAAACCCAATCTTCGAGTCTTCCGGTAGCCAGAAGTAATTGTTCTTCACGACCATTATATGATCTCCAGCACTGATCTGATCTTCCTGAAATAGAATACGATGGCGAATCTGCTGGTTGAAAAGATTTGCTCTTTTATTTGATCTGGTAATGATAACAGAATTCTCCATTCCTTCTTCGGAATATGCAGTATTGATGAAGTCCTCGAGTTCTGCTCCCTGAATTGGAACAGTATCATTATAATATGCCGTAAAGAATAAGGGTAGATCACATCTGTTTTCTGCTATTTGTTTACGAAGATTTGTGGCATTATAAAGAATACCTGACTCGAGTGCCTGTCGCACAACCTCAGTTAATTTGTGATAGGTAATATTTAATCCATAAGATGCCTTTAAGAAGTCCATCTCAAGAGCCGGACTTTCATCAAAGCCAACCGGTGGAAGCTGCGCATCGTCACCGATTAAAATGACCTTACAGTTATCATCGCTTGTATACACATGAGTGAATAGATCTTCTAGTAAACTTCTGCTGCTGGTGCTTTGGAAGTTGGAGTTCGACTGATAATCGGGGATCATTGATGCCTCATCAACAATGAATATGGTATTCTTGAGTTTGTTATTTCTTAGCGCAAGTTTAAATCTACCTTCCTGATCTCTTGATGCCCAATAAATATAACGATGGATCGTATGTGCTTTTTTTCCTGCATATCCAGAAAGAATTTTTGCTGCTCTTCCTGTTGGTGCTAGTAATACAGAGTATTGTCGGACATATGGGAGTGCCTTTACAAGTGTACTTACCAGGCTGGTTTTACCTGTTCCGGCATAGCCTTTAAGAAGAAAAAGAGCGTTTCTTTCGTCATTCAAAATAAAATTTGAAAGCTTCCAGATCAGCTGTTTCTGACCATAAGTGGGATCGAATGGCAATAGTGATTTGAATTTCTTGGCAAAGCTAATAGGATCCATTTCGCTGAATTAAAATGGATATCCAATACCAAAATTCCAAACAACATTTCCTAGACTGATCTCATTAAAAACCCATCTATCTCCAACAGCTCGCTCAGGATCATGAAGTCTTAATGCTCCATCAAATCTGAAAACAAAGAATTTAAAATCAAATCTTATTCCGAAACCTGCGTCAATACCAACTTCCTTATAAAAGTCATTGAAGTTAAACTGGCCACCAACAAATGAAGTGTTCTCTCTGATTGTCCAGATATTTCCTATATCAGCAAATAAAGCTCCTTTAATAAAGTTATGGATCGGAAAACGGTACTCCATATTCAATTCTAAGCGAATATCTCCAATTCTTTCGAGACTTGAGTTGGCAGGTGTTGAACTACCCGGACCTAAAGATCTGATCCCCCAACCACGCATACCATTTGCACCACCGGAATAGAAACCTTTCTCAAAAGGCAAATCGGTTGAGTTTCCGTAAGGAATCCCAAACCCAACCAATGTTCTGAAAACGAATCTGCTGTCTTCTGTAAGAATATTGTAATGCCGGAAATCAATATTAAAACGAACATATTGAGAATACCTAATGCCAAATAGTTCATGGTTGCCATCGCTGTTAACTGCGGTATTGAATAAGGTATGGATCCCTTTTGCCATGAAACCGGAAGTTTCAAAGTCCCCGCGGATATAAACGAAGTCATTAAGTTTTTTAAGGTTCTGGCTATTATAAATGATGCTATATCTCAATCCAGGGATAAGGTGATTTATATACTGATTCCGGATTCGAATATTATCTTCCTCTTCCAGAATTTGCTCAAACTCAGGTGTTGGGAAAACTCTCACTGAGTTTAGTTCGACTGGATATAAGATATGACGGGTTCGCCCCTGAGTCCATTCATAACCAAATGAAAGGTTTGTAATGTATCTTTTATAATTCGGTCTTTGTTGATAGTTTAAACCGGTATTGATATTCGTTCTGGGTTTAAAATTTTTTGGGAAAAACTCTTGCGATATCGGGATCAGGAATTTTGGAAAAGTCAAACTAAACTCAACTCCTGTTTCGATCGTATTAAAGAATAGAAAACGATCTTTATTGCTGATGTCTGTTGCAAGTTGTTGATCTTCTAATTTTGTCTTAAAACGGATCTGGAAGATCTCAGCACCTTTAAATAGGTTTTTGTTCGTATAGGTTAAATTACCTCCGATGCCAAGATCACCGCCAGAATAAGTTCCTTCAACCTCAACAGAATAAGAATGCATTGGTGCTCTAGCAAGATCAATATTTACATCCAGTAATTTGTTTCCTAAGCTATCTGTTTGGTTCAATTCATCAAACTGAATGCTGGTATATTTGAATGTTCGCATTTCTGCCAATCTACGATAAGAATTCCTGATCTTTTCCTGTGAAAAGTAATCTTCAGATCTAAGCGTTAAAGCATTAGTAATTGCTTTTGGTTTGATGCGAAACTCGTCTTCAAAAAGGAATTGATAATTATAGACTTTGTGTTTAGAAGTATCTCTGTCGGCAACTTCAACATTGACCGTATCCATTGAAGTATAATCCTTTCTTAAAAGATCATAATTACTATTAACTAATACGTTATTTATGGTATATCTCTGATGAGTTGCTTGTGTTCCTTTTGCTGCATCCTGGCTTTCCGGATTTTTTAGAACTAACGTTATAGATAAATTGTTGCCAGCGAAGGTACTGTCGACCTCATAATAGAAATACTCTTTCGTTAGTTTATAATAACCGTTATTTCTAAGATGAGCAGTAATACGGTCTCTTTCATCATGCATAGTGAATGCATTATAAACATCACCTACATTCATTAATCGGTAAGTTTCGATACTTTTGATCATATTCAGGATTGTAGTATCCGAAACTTTATAATCATATGCATTGATTCTATAAGGAATTCCTGGCTCAACATGATATTTTAGTTTGATCTTTCTCTTTTTCTCGATCTTCTCTTCCCAAACATTAGCGTCGAAATGCCCAGTTTTATTCATATAACCCGTCATTTGCCTGATGCTTCTGGTAGTAAGTCCGGCATCATAAAAAACTGGTGGTTCGCCGAATTTATCATGCATCCATTGCTTGATGCGGCGTTCTTTTCCTCTGTTAGCAAGTTGATAAGCCCACAATTTGAACTTCCAGATTCCGAGGATGCTTTTATTTGGATCTTGAGCAACTAGATTTTCAATTTCATCCACATCGAAATGTTCCTGAGAACCATGGACAACAATTTTATTTTTCTTGAGAAGTGGTTTTTGAGTTTGGCGATAGGTACCACAAGCGGAAATCATTAACACTATCAATAGTGGAATTATTTGATATTTAAGGATTGGACGCTTCAATGTGGATATGTTTTTGAGTAAAACAAAAATACGATTTCTACTGGAAACTGTCTGATTTTATTCATTCTAATTGAACACGAAAAAAAACTAAAATATTTTTTAATTTTTTATTTGCGCTGTATAAAAAAATTCCTTTATATTTGCACTCGCTTTCGCAAGAGGGCTAGTTCTTAAAAAGAATAGGGCGATTAGCTCAGTTGGTTCAGAGCATCCCGATTTACATCGGGAGGGTCACTTTTAAAGAACATTGAAATATTGAGGGCGATTAGCTCAGTTGGTTCAGAGCACCTGCCTTACAAGCAGGGGGTCACTAGTTCGAATCTAGTATCGCCCACGAAAAGCTTCCCATTTCCGGGAAGCTTTTTTTGTTTATGGCGTTTTTTGTATACATCCTTTTTTCTGAAAGCCTGAACCGATATTATGTTGGTTCTACTTCTAATTTAATAGAAAGACTCCGTAAGCATAATTCGAATCACAAAGGCTTTACAGGAAAAGCCTCCGATTGGAAAGTAGTCTATAAAGAATTATACAATACACATAGTAAAGCGTTGAGTCGTGAAAAGCAAATTAAATGCTGTAAGAGTAGAAAAATGATAGAGCGATTAATTGCGAAGGAGTCAGAGCATCCCGACTTCAGTCGGGAGGGTCACTAGTTCGAATCTAGTATCGCCCACGAAAAGCTTCCCATTTACGGGAAGCTTTTTTTGTTTATGGAGTTTTTTGTTTACATCCTTTATTCTAAGATCATAAATTGATTTTATGTTGGTTCTACTTCCAATTTAACAGAACGTCTCCGTAAGCATAATTCTAATCATAAAGGCTTTACCGGAAAAGCCTCCGATTGGAAATTAGTATACAAAGAATTATGCGATACACATAGTGAAGCTTTGAGCCGTGAAAAACAAATAAAATCCTGGAAAAGTAGAAAGATGATAGAGCAATTGATTGCGAAGGGATCAGAGCATCCCGACTTCAGTCGGGAGGGTCACTAGCCTGCCTGCCGTCAGGCAGGTTCGAACTTAGTGAACGGAGTGAACGATCTTATGAGCCTTTAGGCGAATAATCTAGTATCGCCCACGAAAAGCTTCCAATTTAAGGGAAGCTTTTTTGTATATGGAGTTTTTTCTGCCCCGATTAGAAATTGGGATTAGATGTTCTGATAAATTAAAAACACCGACAGCCCAAGCAAGATCACAAAAATGTACTTATTGAAAGCTTCCTTCTTGATCCGTCGATTTAGGATACCTCCTAGAATCACTGCAATAACTACTCCTGGAAGAACATAAAGAAAATGAATTAAAACAGGCTTTGTCCATAATCCTGCTACGGCATGACCTATGGCGATCATTAACCCTGTTGGGAGGAAAAAGCCCTGCATTGTGGCTCTAAAGTATTTCGGATCCCACTTTCTCAATGCACTATAGATCACAACGGGAGGTCCGTTCGTATTATATGCCCCACCTAAAATTCCACCAATAAATCCAAAGAGGAATGCGGTTTTATCATTCTTTAAGTGAAATAGTTGAGGTTTAAAAATATTGAATAGTGAAAATAAAGCGATAAAAAATCCCAAGACAAGTTTCATTAATTGATCATAATTGCCTTTCAGAAAATAGATCCCTATAGGAATTCCGATAAATGCAGTAATGATCAGAATGATGACATCTTTGAATTTTACATTTCTCCATTCCTTGATCAAGATTAATGATGAATAGCAAATCGCACATAATCCTACAAACGGTGTAGCCTGATTTAATGGAATGACCATCGCAAGTAAAGGCATAGCAATTAAGGCATCGCCAAAACCAAAAGTTGATCTTACAAATGCTGAAATAAAGATGATTCCAATGATGAGTATAATGGTGATTTCCATAGTTTATCGCTTACAACAATACTGCCTTTGAAGCTTTTTTACATCTTCTTTGTTGTTTGCGAATTTAGGAGAATTTTCAACGCTAAGGTTGAACTGCTCTGGATATTTGGCAGTTACATTTTTATAAAAGGATTGGATCTTATCTAGATCTTCATCATAATTATCGGTAAGGTCGATTTTTGGACCAACTCCGCCTTCCTTACGGCCATAGTCGATATATGCTAGTACTAATGGAATTTTTGCCGTTTGAGCGATAAAATAAAATCCTTTTTTCCAGTTTTTAGTCAGTTTGCGAGTTCCCTCAGGAGTGATAACAATATGAATTTCTTGATGCTTGTCAATTATATCCACAACCTGCTTTACCGTATTGTTGGATCTGCTTCTGTCGACAGGGATGCCTCCTGCAGCTTTTAATAAGATTCCGAACGGGAATGTAAAGGATTCCTTTTTGATCAGGAACTTAACTTTTATTCCAAGAGCTTTATAAGCTAGCCATCCGATATAAAAATCGGAATTACTGGTATGTGGAGCAGCAAGGATCACACACTTTTCGCATTGATCGGGGAGAAATCCATTGATTTTCCAACCCATTAGTTTTAATATGATTCTTGCTAAAAACTTTCCCATTTAAAAATCGATTTCCAGATCAAGTTTTTCTCTGAGGTCCTTAATGTCAGGATTCTTTTTGATCATTTTCTGATACTTATCCTGATCGGTATATGCGATGGTGCTTTTTACTTCCTGAACAACAACGGATTTTAAGGTTAATCTAGAATTATTTAGTTCTTTCTTTAAGAACGCTTGTAATTCAGTTCTGTTGTGTGTGTCATCAGCCAGTACCTTATTATCGGTTTTAAACTCTACCACATAATCATCCTTTAATTCAGGCTCATATTTGAGAAGAGCATTCGAAAAACCAGGCTTTTTAATGGAAATGGATTTTAAGTATTCCTTCCACTTTTCTAGAAGTTGTTCTTGGGTGAATTCATTTACCGGTCCATTTAATAATGCTTCCTGTTCTTCGATTTCCTCTTTGGCTGCTTCAGCATGTTTTTCTGCAAAACCCTTTATTGAAATAGATCCGGGAATGCGAACACTTGGTTTGGCCTCGGTTTTAGGTTTTTCTTGAGGTGGTACTGAAGGCTTAGGGGCTTCATATTCAGGCTTATCATCTTTTACTGCACTCTCAACTTTTGTTGGTTGTTCAGTAGGAGTATTGATGTAATTATCAATCTTGATTGGATCTTTTGAAGGAGTTTCTTCAACCTTATCTTCAACCTTAGTTTCTACTTTAGGTGCTGCCTGAGCCTGAGCCTGAGCCTGAGTCTGAGTCTGAGTCTGAGCTTGAGCTTGAGTCTGTACTTGTGCCTGAGCTACCGGTTCAGATTTTTTTTTTTACTTCAGCTGTTTGTTGAGTTCTTCCACTTGCAGCTGCGATCTGTTTACTTAATGCGCACATCTGCAATAAACTCAGCTCCAAATGGAGTCGTTTGTTGTTGCTGGATTTATAATTGATATCGCATTTATTGTTTACATCCAGACAATTCAAAATAAGTCTGAGCTCACTCTGATTTGCTTGTTGTGCATATTTCTCACGAATATTATCACCAACTTCCAATAATGCAAGAGTTTCAGGGTTTTTGCATACCAATAAATTGCGTAAATGTTCTCCTAAACCAATGATGAAATGCTGTCCATCAAAACCATTTTCGATGATTTCATTCAATAATAAAAGAATGCTTGAGATATCATTATTATTGATCGCATCAACGATCTTGAAATAATAATCATAATCCAGAACATTTAAATTCTCAATTACATTTTTATAAGTAACATTGGAACCGGAGAAACTTACAATTTGATCAAAAATCGAAAGCGCATCTCTCAATGCACCATCTGCTTTTTGAGCAATAATATGTAAACCATCAGCCTCGGCATTAATGCTTTCATTTTTAGCAATGAACTCAAGATGTTTGGCAATATCATCAATTACAATTCTTTTAAAATCGAAGATCTGACATCTTGATAAGATCGTTGGAATGATCTTATGTTTTTCAGTTGTTGCAAGAATGAATTTTGCATACGCTGGAGGCTCTTCAAGTGTCTTTAGGAATGCATTAAATGCTGCTGTGGACAACATGTGAACCTCATCAATAATATATACTTTGTATTTCCCTACCTGAGGCGGGATTCTAACCTGTTCTACTAAGTTTCTGATATCATCAACCGAGTTGTTTGAGGCAGCATCCAATTCGTGAATGTTAAAAGATGCAGAATTATTAAAGGAAGTACAAGATTCACATTGATCACATGCCTCCATTTGTTCGGTTCGGTTCTCACAATTTATGGTCTTTGCCAAAATTCTAGCACAAGTGGTCTTACCAACACCTCTTGGTCCGCAAAACAAGAATGCCTGAGCCAACTGATTGTTTTTTATTGCATTCTTTAAGGTTGAAGTGATCGAATTTTGACCAACCACGGTGTCAAATGTAACAGGACGATATTTACGTGCAGATACAACAAAGTTTTCCATAAAATTCCAATTCTCGATTGATAATCTATCCCCAAAAGTAACAAAAAATAAGCTGCAAAATGGGCTGTCGTATGATTCATTAATGCAAAAGATTTGTTTCTCTTTATTTCCTGCTATCTTTGTTTAGATACGTTAAAAAATGATTTTAGTATATACCTCTTCTGTCGGTCCAAGATACAATTACACCTTCGATTTGATTTTCAAAGAATTACTTGGTGTTGAGTATGCTTTTTCATCCATCGAAAAGGAATTCTTAACGTATGAAGGCCCAAAGATCAATTATTCAGAACTTCATTTTGAGAATGTGATTCAGATCCATAATATTGGCTTGCTAAATAACATCGGATTGGATTATCCAGAAGTTGAGATACGTGAATGGCATGGAATTCCAATTTTTTATGCCTCCGATAAAGGTGGAAAAATCCCTTTTGATATTTTCTCACTAACATTCTTATTAGCAAGTAGGATGGAAGAGTATGAGTCTAACCTTACAGATGCTCATGGACGTTTTCCTGCTGAAGAATCTATAGCTTTTAAACATGGATTTCATAAGCGTCCTTTAGTAAATCTTTTAGTTAAGGAATTTGGAAATGCATTAGTTGAAAAGTATAGTGACCTGAATATTAAGAAGCATACTTTCATGCATATTCCATCATTTGATATTGATACAGCTTTTGACTATAAAGCGAAAGGCTTATTCAGGACTATAGGAGGAATGTGTAAAGATGCTATGACCTTACGTTTTGACAGATATTACGAGCGCTTTTTGGTTTTATTCGGATTTAAAAATGACCCTTACGATCAATTTGATTTCATGATCAAAGCTGTTAAAGATGCACATCTGAATTCATTGTTTTTTGTGAATATGGGAGGGTATGGAGCGCATGATAAACAGAATAGATTGAACAGTTCTGCCTTTAAGAAGTTAATGATTATGCTTGATCGTAGTCTGGGTGTGCATATTCATCCTTCATATCAATCAAATTTAAAACCTGAATTAGTAGAATCTGAAAAGAATAGATTAGAGAGTATTATTGGACATAAAGTATTTAAAAGTCGTCAGCACTATTTAAAACTGACTTTCCCAGAAACTTTTCAGAATCTGATAGATATTGGTATTACTTCTGATTACTCATTAGGTTATGCATCACAGATCGGTTTTCGTTCAAGTATATGTACTTCTTTTAAATTTTATGATCTTCAGAAAGAAGAGACAACAGATCTGGTATTCTATCCGTTTTGCTATATGGATGGAACTTTTACTGATTATTTAGAACTGGAACATGAAGATGTTTTAAAAGAGCTTGAACCGATGCTCAATGATGTTAAAGAATGCGGTGGTTTATTTATTGGTATTTGGCATAACTCATTTATCAATATTGATAAGGACATTAAGAAATTATTTCTGGATATAATTAATCTGTGTAAATAGGTGATAAGATTTATAAAACATAGTGAAATCGATTTTGCAAAGTGGGATGATTGTATTCTGAATGCTTTGAATGGATACATCTATGGATTTTCCTGGTATTTGGACATTGTATGTGAGGATTGGGATGCGTTGGTAGAAGATGATTATAAAAGTGTGATGCCTTTACCGTTGAAGAAGCGATTCGGAATGAAGTTTTGTTACCAACCTTTCTTTTGTCAGCAATTAGGTGTCTTTTCAAAAGATTTGCTCGGAGATGATAAAGTAGACTTGTTTATAAATGAGATACCTAAAGCACTTAAACATGTTCGTGTTAATCTGAATAAGTTCAATCAAACCAGAAACACTAATATATTTGTTAATCATCGAAATATTGAGTTAGATCTTATTCCGGACTATGAAGCTTTAAGTGAAAATTATCATAAAAACCTAAAACGAAATCTTGAGAAGTCAAAGGATTCTAAGCTTAACATTGTTCCAAACGTACGCCCAGAGATACTGATCGATTTGTTTAAAGCAGATAAAGGACATGAATTCAAACATCTGAGAGAAGACAGTTATAATAGACTAAAGAGGTTGATATATGCTGGAATGCATAATGGAACTGCAACTACATTTGGAGTTTTCGATCAGATGAATCAATTAGTTTCAGGAGCTGTTTTTTTTGATTCCCACCAAAGACTGATCTTCCTTTTCTCTGCAAATTCAGACCAAGGACGAGAGTTGTTCGCGCTGGGTAATTTGATCGATTTTATCATTCGTAAAAATGCCTCCAAGAATCTTACCTTGGATTTTGAAGGTTCAGATAATGAGGGGCTTGCAAGGTTTTATCTTGGCTTTGGAGCAAAGGAATATTCATATTCAGAGTTGAGTTTGAATAGAATGAATCGATTAACAAATATGTTCTATTCACTGTATCAAAAAAATAAAAGATCTTGATTGTTACTAATTGATCTTTTCGTCGTCTAATTATTGTAGTTTTATAAAAGTCTTAAAGCTACTATTGTTACACGTTTTTTTATAGATTTGTATTGCTAAAAAATTATACTCATGCTACATATTCTTGGAGAAAAAAACAGTCTATTCAATCAATTCTTATCTGAGCTAAGAGATGAAGAAGTTCAGCTCGATCGTATGCGTTTTAGAAGAAATCTCGAACGTATTGGTGAAATTTTCGCTTATGAACTAAGTAAGGAGCTTAAGTATGAAGAAAAAAAGGTAACAACTCCATTGGGTGTTGCGACGATGAATCTTCTTTCTGAACAACCTGTTATTGCAACGATCTTAAGAGCAGGTTTGCCATTCCATCAAGGCTTTCTGAATTATTTCGATCAGGCAGATAATGGATTCATTTCTGCATATCGTAAGTATGAAAAGAATGAGAAGTTCGACATTCGTATTGACTATATGTCGTGTCCTGAACTTGAGAATAGAGTACTGGTCCTGAATGATGTTATGCTTGCGAGCGGACTCTCTGTTGTGAAAGCATATAAGGAGTTATTATCTCATGGTAAGCCTTCTCATATTCATGTTGCTGCCGTTTTAGCAAGTGTTGAGGGTGTGGAGTTACTTAAAAAAAGCTTACCTTCAAAAAATGTAAGCCTGTGGATAGGAGCGATAGATGATGAGCTTACAGCTAAATCATACATTGTACCTGGTTTAGGAGATGCCGGAGATCTGGCATACGGAACCAAGATTTAAAATTATATTATGAATAACCTGATAGTTGAAAATATACGTATTTCTTTAGATGCGATCAGAAGTCATTTGCTAAGAAGTATCCTTACAGTTATGATTATTGCCTTTGGTATTATGGCATTGGTTGGAATCTTAACCGCGATTGATTCAATTAAATACTCATTGACTGAAAACTTCGCAATGATGGGTTCAAACTCCTTTACTATTCGAAATCGGGATATAAATATCCAGATAGGTAATACTCGAAGTAGAAATAAGCGATTTAAATCGATCACATTTAAAGAAGCCATGGACTTTAAGCAAAGATTTGATTTTCAGGCTTATACAAGTGTATTTACAATGGGTTCAAATATTGCAACTATTAAGTATGAATCCGAGAAAACGGATCCAAATGTTCAAGTGGTAGGCTCAGATGAGAATTATTTTGTGACCTCCGGTCTTGAAATTGGTAAAGGAAGAAATTTTACTGAGAATGAAGTCTTTTTCGGGAATAGTGTTGCTATTATAGGAAGTGAAGTTGCGAGCAGGATCTTTAAAGCTAAAGAAGAACCCGTTGGGAAGATAATCTCAGTGGGTGCAGGTAAATATCGCGTGATTGGTGTTTTGAAAGAAAAAGGTGCCAGTTCAGGCTTAAACAGTGATAGACGTGTTATCGTACCTATCACAAATGTCCGTCAATATTTCTCACGACCCAATAGATCTTTCTCAATTAGTGTTATGACCGACAAGCAAGAAGATATGGAGCCTGCTATCGGAGAGGCAACCGGAACTTTTAGATTGGTAAGAGGTGACAGAGTCGGAGAAGAGGATACTTTCAGTATTGTAAAGAGTGATGAGGTAGCAAAAATGCTTATTGGTATTACCGGTAATGTCAGTTGGGCTGCCACAGGAATTGGAATAATTACTTTATTAGGTGCAGCGATTGGTCTTATGAATATAATGCTCGTTTCGGTAACTGAAAGAACTCGTGAGATTGGAATCCGTAAAGCAATGGGGGCAACTAAAAGGACCATTCGAAATCAATTCTTTGTTGAGGCTATTGTAATTGGTCAGATGGGAGGTCTAGTTGGTATTATACTGGGAGTTATGATCGGAAACGTAATGTCATTGATTATGGGCAGCGCCTTTATCGTACCCTGGTTGTGGATCTTTTTGGGAACATTCCTTTGTTTAATGGTCGCGCTTTTATCTGGTATTATTCCGGCCTACAAAGCCGCTAAATTAGATCCAATTGAATCATTAAGATATGAATAAGAAAAGGCTCTCATCGAGAGCCTTTTTCTATTATATAACTATTGTAATGAGCTGTTACGACTTGATAATTGTTTGATCCCTATCAATTGGTCGTATCGATCATTTATACTTCTATAATAAACAAAAATGAAATACTCATTTTCTGTTTCATAAAAGCTTCCATCGATCTTTTTGCTTTTTGTACCTGATGTATCCATTGTATACAACTGATAATTATAATAACCTTGCTTCAGGAAGAGGGATAGTTTATATGAATTGTCGTTGAAGTCATATTTGAATCGGGTTTCATTCCTCAACATTGTGTTGGTAAAGCCTCCTGAGAGAAACAAGTCTTCATTTAAAAGTTTAGGAATAGGAATTTGAAGATCTACAAGTGCGTAATCTGCTTCAGTACTTACTCGATTTACATCATAGCTTTCAATTACGAACTGACCATTTATGTCTTGTGAATACTGATAAGGCGTTCTGCCGCGAAGTTCTATTGGCCATTCCGTAAGTTTATAATGATCAGATAGTTGATCAAGTTCTTTGGTGTTGATGGTTCTTTGTTTAAGTGTTCTGAGATCAATAAATCTGAATTCATTTGCTGCTTCAAAAATGCTTTTACTATTAAAGGTGTAATCTAATAGTTCGCTTCTATAACTTTTTGGCCTTAAGTCTGTAATTGCTTCTTCGATTAGATAGTTCTGAATGATACTAAGCTTGACTTCCTCATTTGGATTATATATCTGGATCTGATTCAGCTTTATGGTAAAGCTTATCTCCTGATGTGTAAATCTTTTTGCGCTGTTAACAGGGTTTATGATCTTGCCACTAATTTCGACTTTTTCATCAATTACATATAATCTGAGCTGAAGAATGATCTCTTCAGGATCATTAAGAAAGACTCTTAAAAGATAATTTCCTGACTTTGTAATTTTAAGGTTCTGACCAGGGATCTCAGCTCTATAATGAATGTAAGGCACAAGGGTATTTACAGAATATTCATAATCGGTAATATATTCATTAGGGTAACCTTCTAGATAATCATATTGCGAAAGATCAGATTTCTCCCAATTCTGATCACAATGGATCAATGTGAATTGATAATCCCTGATCTGATCACTATATAAATCATCAAACTCTAATAGAATAGTTTCGCTTTCATATAGTTTGAGAATTGGGAAGTTAAGAATCTCATTATTCTTGGAGAAAAATGCTGTGCGGATATTGTTAGTTACAACGGGAAATCCTTGTTGTAGGCGGCTCTGTGTATTATCTTCGTGAATTGCAGTTGTTTGTGCATAATTTGTTTGCAAAAAAAGCAGGCTATAGCAGAGCTTAATTAAAAAAATCTTCGTAATTTTTGAAAGTTGTAGTGTCATTCTGGGTCCCGAATTTATTCACAATTTATGAAACTTAAGCTATGAAAAGTGCTTATTTAGAAAATTTTATAAATTAGGCATACAGATACCTATTTAGAGAGTTGTAAAAACAACTGATTTATATAAATCATAATTTTGCAAAAAACTATTGACATTAATTAAATGCCGATGACAATAAAAATAAAAAAAGGCTTGGATATCAAGCTTGTAGGAGAGGCTGAAAAAACAGTAGTAGATCTTAAAGCAGATAAGTATGCTGTAAAACCTACTGACTTCATTGGGGTCTTTCCGAAATTACTCGTTAAAGAAGGTGATAGCGTAAAAGCTGGTTCACCTTTATTTTTTGATAAATACAGAGATAATATTCAATTTACATCTCCTGTAAGTGGAAAAGTGATCGAATTAAAAAGAGGAGCAAAAAGAAAACTTCTTGAGATCGTGATCGAAGCTGACAATGAAATCAGTTATGAAGATTTCGGCGGTGCAAATGCATCCGATCTAGATCGCGAACAGATCATCGAGAAATTTTTGAAGTCAGGAGTATGGCCATTTATTCGCCAGCGACCTTATTCAGTGATTGCTGATCCAAAAGATGATCCAAAATCGATCTTCATTTCTGCTTTCGACACAAACCCATTAGCTGCTGACAAAGATTTGCTTTTACATGGACACGGAGAAGAGTTTCAAGCTGGAATTGATGCTCTCGAGAAGCTGACAAGCGGTAAGGTGCATTTGAATGTAAATGCTGACCTGGCATCTTCTAAAGTATTTACCAATTCAAAAAACGTTCAGATCAATCAATTTTCAGGGCCACATCCGGCAGGTAATGTTGGAACGCAGATCCATGCAATAGATCCTATAAATAAAGGTGAAGTTGTTTGGTATTTGAATCCTGAGGATGTTCTGACTATTGGTAAATTATTGAAGAATGGTACCTATGATGCTACTAAGATCGTTGCATTCGCTGGATCTGAGGTGCTAAAACCAAAGTACTATAAAACTATTGGTGGAGCTGAGGTAAGTGCATTTGCTGCGAATAATGTTACCGAAGGCGATAAGAGATTTATCAGTGGTAATGTTCTTTCTGGTGAACAAATCAGTGCAAATGGATATCTTGGATTCTATCATTCTTTGATCACTGTTATTCCGGAAGGAAATGTACACGAATTCTTTGGCTGGATGATCCCAAGTTTGAAGAAATTCAGTTTCTATCGTACAGCATTCTCTTGGTTAATGCCTCGTAAGAAGTATCGCCTGAACACCAATCTTAATGGTGGAGAAAGAGCATTTGTTATAACCGGACAATATGAAAAGGTATTCCCATTCGATATTTATCCAATGCAGTTAGTCAAAGCTGCAATGATCGAAGATATCGATGCGATGGAGAATTTAGGTATTTACGAAGTTGATGAAGAAGATTTCGCACTTTGTGAGTATATCTGTCCATCTAAGATCAATATGCAATCCGTTATACGTGATGGTCTTGATCTTATGCGTAAAGAAATGAGCTAATAACTACATTTTATAAATGAATGAAAGCAATTAGAAAAATATTAGATAACATGAAGCCGCACGTTCAAAAGGGCGGTAAATTTCACATGTTTCATTCTGCTTTTGATGCAGTGGAGACTTTGTTCTTCGTTCCTGATCACGTAACTACAAAAGGTAGCCATATCAGAGATGCTGTAGATATGAAACGTACCATGATCTGGGTTGTGATCGCTTTGATCCCTGCCTTATTATTCGGTATGTGGAATGTTGGTCGTTTGCATTTTCTTTCTCACGGAGAAGCTGCTGATTTCTGGCAAATGTTCGGATATGGATTCTGGAAAGTTTTACCGATCATTATTGTGACTTACGCTACTGGTCTTGGTCTTGAGATCATTTTTGCACAGAAGCGTGGTCATGAAGTTAATGAAGGTTTCTTCGTATCCGGAATGCTGATCCCATTACTTCTTCCTCCTGATATACCACTTTGGATGGTTGCTGTTGCAACAGCCTTTGCGGTTGTTATCGGTAAAGAGGTGTTTGGTGGTACCGGAATGAATATTCTTAACCCTGCTCTTACAGCCAGAGCATTCTTATTCTTCGCATATCCTTCTGATATGTCCGGAGATAAAGTATGGATCTCTGATAAAGCAGATGCATTCTCAGGAGCAACTCCTTTAGGTGATGCATTAGTAGATAATATTGGTAGCTTACCAAGCCCAATGGAAATGTTCATCGGAACGATTCCAGGATCAATTGGTGAAACCTCTACTTTACTGATCATTTTAGGCGGTATCATATTATTAGCAACTGGAGTAGCCAGTTGGCGAATCTTATTATCAACTATTGCCGGTGGTATGGTGATGGGACTATTATTCAACCTTTGGGGATTGAATGATTATATGAACATTCCTGCCTACTATCACTTGATTATGGGTGGATTTGCATTTGGTGCAGTGTTCATGGCAACAGATCCTGTAACAGCAACCCAGACTAATAAAGGTAAATATATCTATGGATTCCTGATCGGATTACTAGCAGTATTAATTCGTGTGTTCAACCCTGCATATCCTGAAGGAATGATGCTGGCGATATTATTTATGAACGTATTTGCACCACTAATTGATCATTATGTGATCGAAGCAAATATCAAGAAAAGACTAAAAAGAGCGAAAGCCTAATTATAAAGCATAAAAACAAAAATTATGAGTAATTTTTATATTTTCCGATATGCTGTGATCATGGTGGTTCTGGTAGCTGCAATACTTTCATCAGTTGCAATGTTACTGAAGCCATTTCAAGATGAGAATATCAGAATTGATAAAATGAAAGGTATTCTGGCTTCAGCAAATATTGAAGCAAGTGCTGAAAACGCAATTCAACTCTATGGTGAAAATATTGTTGAAGAGATGTTNATCAGTAACAAAGGTGAAGTTATTGAAGTGATCAAAAAAGGTGATGCTGAACCAGGTCAAAGTAAAGCATTCAAATTGAACCTTAAAAAAGAACTTTATAAGAAAAGTAAGGGTGAAGACTTCAATATTCCACTTTTAGTTGCAGAGACCAATGGGAAACGTACATATATTATTCCGCTATTAGGAACAGGACTTTGGGGTCCGGTTTGGGGTAATATCGCATTGGAAGAAGATTTCAATACCGTTGTTGGTGTTACTTTCGGCCATAAAGGAGAAACTCCTGGACTAGGTGCAGAGATCGACACTAAAAATTTCCAAGTTCAATTCGTTGGAAAAGAGATATTCAAAAATGGTGAGNTCATTTCTGTAAAAGTTGTAAAAGGCGGTATCGTAACGATGCCGACAGATATGCAAATTCACGGTGTTGATGCCATATCGGGTGGTACCATTACCAGTGACGCTGTAAGCGAGATGATCGCCAATTGTTTAGAAAATTATGTTCCATTCATTAAAAACCAAAACTAAACCATGAGTGAAGCAAAAGAAAAAGAACCATTGTTTTCGGCCAAGAACCGAAAACTATTGATAAATCCTCTTCATAAGGATAATCCTATTACCACACAGGTATTAGGTATTTGTTCGGCATTAGCTGTTACAGCAAAATTAAAGCCGGCATTTGTAATGACTCTTTCTGTAATGGCAGTTTTGGGATTTGCGAATGTGATCATCTCGATCCTTCGTAACGGTATTCCGCCACGAATCAGGATCATCGTACAACTTGTTGTGATCGCCTCACTGGTAATTCTAGTGGATCAGGTACTTAAAGCATTTGTATTTGATGTAAGTAAACAACTTTCTGTATTCGTTGGATTGATCATTACGAACTGTATTATCATGGGTAGACTCGAAGCATTCGCTCTCGGAAATAAACCATGGCCTTCATTCCTTGATGGAATCGGAAACGCGTTCGGATATGGTTGGATCCTTATCGTAGTTGCATTTTTCCGCGAATTTTTAGGGTCAGGAACGATCTGGGACTATCCGGTAATGGAAAAATTAGGCGTATATGAATTAGGCTATGTAAACAATGGATTTATGATCCTTCCTCCGATGGCTCTAATCCTTGTGGGTATCATAATCTGGGTTCAACGCTCAAAAGATAAATCACTAGTTGAAGAAAATTAATAAGAAATAGATATGCAAGAATTTTTTAACATATTCGTAAAGTCAATCTTTATTGACAATATGGTATTTGCCTATTTCTTAGGCATGTGTTCATACCTTGCTGTTTCTAAAACAGTGAAGACTTCTATGGGGCTAGGGATCGCAGTTGTTTTCGTACTTGCGATTACTGTTCCTGTTGATTATTTATTGAATCAATACATTCTTTCACCCGGAGCATTAGCATGGATAGATACTGAGTTTGCTAGTCTGGATCTCGGATTTTTAAGTTTTATCATGTTCATTGCAATTATTGCATCAATGGTTCAGCTTGTAGAGATGATCGTAGAGAAATTTGCACCTGCACTTTATAGTTCACTTGGTATCTTCTTACCTCTGATCGCTGTAAACTGTGCGATCCTTGGTGGATCACTATTTATGCAAGAACGTGAGTATGAAACGATCTGGCATGCTACATCATTCGGTCTTGGTTCAGGAGTTGGTTTCTTATTGGCAATTGTTGGTATCGCAGCAATCCGCGAAAAGATCCGTTACTCGAATGTACCACCAGCATTAAGAGGCTTAGGTATCACATTCATCATCACAGGACTAATGGGAATCGCTTTTATGAGCTTCCTGGGAATCAAATTATAATACGCGAAAAAAATTAGATTATGCTACTAAATATAAGTATCGGATTGGTTGTTGGAATTAGCATTGCTGTTTTCCTTACCATCATTTTATTACTGGTTTCGGTATTACTTTATGCTCGTAAAAAGTTAATGCCTTCCGGTGAAGTAAATCTAACGATCAATGAAGAAAAAGAAATAACGGTTAACCCTGGGTCTACAGTTCTTTCTACACTTTCAGATCAAAAAATCTTTCTCCCTTCCGCATGTGGTGGAGGTGGTACTTGTGCAATGTGTAAATGCCAGGTAGAAGAAGGCGGTGGAACAATTCTTCCTACTGAGGTTGGATATTTCACTCGTAAAGAGATTCAAAACAATTACCGACTTGCTTGTCAGGTGAAAGTAAAAGAGGATATGAAGATCAGTATTCCGAAAGAAGTATTCGGGATCAAGAAATGGGAATGTGAAGTTGTTTCAAACGAAAGTGTTGCAACCTTTATTAAAGAGTTTGTTGTTAAACTTCCAGAAGGTGAAACGCTTGACTTTAAATCCGGAGGATATATCCAAATTGATGTACCTAAATGTGAAGTTGAATATAAAGACATGGAAATTGGAGAAGAATATCGCGAAGATTGGGATAACTTCAATATGTGGGATCTTAAGATGAAGAACCCTGAACCAATTTATCGTGCATATTCAATGGCTAATCACCCAGCTGAGGGTAATATCGTGATGCTGAATATCCGTGTTGCTACTCCACCTTGGGATCGTACTAAGAATGCATTTATGGATGTAAATCCAGGGATTTGCTCTTCTTATATCTTCTCTAGAAAACCAGGTGACAAAGTAACTGTTTCAGGTCCTTATGGTGAGTTCTTCATCAAACCAACCGAAAGAGAAATGATGTTTATCGGTGGTGGTGCAGGTATGGCTCCAATGCGTTCACACATTTTCGACCTTTATCATACTAAGAAATCAAATCGTAAAGCTACGTTCTGGTATGGTGGTAGATCATTAAGAGAGCTTTTCTATGTTGATCAGTTCAGAGAAATAGAAAAGAATTTCCCAAACTTTAAATTCCATATAGGATTGTCTGAACCACTTCCAGAAGATAACTGGGATGGATATGAAGGTTTTATCCATCAGATCATCATGGATAACTATCTTAAGAATCATCCAGAACCGGAAGAGATCGAATATTACTTATGCGGTCCTCCAATGATGAATGATGCTGTTCTTAAGATGCTGGATGATTACGGTGTGCCAGATGAAATGATCGCCTTTGACGATTTCGGAGGCTAGAAATAAAAAAAGACCTGAGCAAAACTCAGGTCTTTTTTTTAATTACGAATTACGAATTACGAATTCGATCGTTTATTTTTTACTTGAATCTCGGATCAAAAGTTCCGTTTTAAGCACTTTTTGTACTGGAGGGTAGTTCTCTTCACTTTTCATTCGATCGAGCAGTAAACCTGCTGCAACTTGTCCCATTTCAAATCCTTTTTGGTCTACAGTTGATAATTCAAAATCTCCCATGTTCGAGATGAATGAATTTGTGAAGCCACATACTGCTACATCATCAGGAACTCGCTTCCCAACCTGTTTTAATCCTTTAATAGTTCCAAAAGCAGTTAGGTCGTTCACAGTAAATACGCCATCGATCTCAGGATGCTTATTGTAAAATTCAGGGATGATTTCCTGAGCTTGTTCAAATGAGTCGCAAACCACAATTAAATCTTCATTCACTGGAATTCCCATTTCCCTATGAGCTTTGATATATCCAAGTTTCCGGTTTTCTCCTATTGAGAGATGTTGTGGACCCGCAAAATGTACAATATTCCTGCAACCGATCTCTATTAAATGTTTAACAGCCTGATAAGCTCCATTCAGATCGTCCACGATCACACTATCACCAAAAATACCTTCAGCAGGTCTGTCGAAAAAAACGATCGGAACACCGATCTTTTTTATATTCTTAAAATGATCATGATCGAATGTATTCTTCGACATGGAAATGATAAATCCATCAATATTCCTTGAAAGCAAAGCTTGTACATTTTCAACTTCTCGCTCAAATGATTCATTCGATTGGCAGATCATTACATGATATCCTGCTTTATTAGCAACCTGTTCAATACCGCTAATAACTGTTGAGAAGAAATGATGAATGATCTCAGGAATGATCAAGCCGATGATCTTACTTTCGTTTTGCAGTAAGCTTAAGGCTACTTTATTTGGTTTGTAATTGAGTTTTTTTGCAAGATCTTTTACTGTCTGTTTAGTTTTTGGATTGATATTAGGATGATCATTTAGTGCATATGACACCGTAGATGGTGAGATATTCAACATTCGAGCGATGTCTTTTATCGTTACCCTATGTCCCTTCATATATTGTAGCTAAATCGTTTTGAGTTTGTAATAGAAATGTAAGAGAGATTTTCGAAATAAGGCTTATTTATAATTATTCTAGCCTTTTTCTTCCCAATATCGAACCTAAATTACGCCAAAAAAGTGACTTTTCTCATTTTTTTTTCAAAAAAAAACCTTCCATTTGAATCTCTATTTCACACGTTTGAAATAGGGTCTAGATAAAATTCGGCTAATTTAAAAAGCTTCGGAAACGCCTTAATAACAGGTGTTTGGCTTTGATAAGCGTAATTTATATTGTAAATTTAACGGTAAAAATTAACCTATATTTTTATCAACATGAGAAAGTGTAAAATTTTACTTATTGCAGTATTATCTTTCTTCGTATTTCAATCCTCAGTTTTTGCTCAGAGAACCGTGAGTGGAACTGTACGAGATGCAGGAGACGGTAGTACCTTGATTGGGGTTACAGTTTTGGTCAAAGGAACGACCAATGGAACCACAACAGACATTAATGGGCAGTACTCCCTTACAGTACCTGATAATGCTACTCTGGTATACTCATTCGTGGGCTTTGTTTCACAAGAAATTCTTGTTGGAAATCAAACGACGATTGATGTTAACCTGGAGTTTTCTGCAACAGCTATGAAAGAAGTTGTTGTTATCGGCTATGGACAAGTAAAAAAGGAAGATGTAACCGGTTCGGTTGAAGTCATCGGTACTGATGAATTTAACAAAGGAGTTCTTACCTCTCCCGAAGAACTACTAAGAGGTAAAACAGCCGGTGTTCAGATTACATCGGGTGGAGGTGAACCTGGATCAGGACAAACCATCCGAATTAGAGGGGGCTCTTCTTTATCCTCAAGTAATAATCCTTTGATTGTTATTGATGGAGTACCTGTTGACGATGAAGGTGTCGCAGGTATGCGAAATCCCTTGAATACAATTAATCCATCCGATATTGAGTCATTCACAGTGCTAAAAGATGCTTCAGCAACAGCAATCTACGGTTCTAGAGCTTCGAATGGTGTTATAATTGTGACGACCAAACAGGGGATAAGTGGTGATCAACTTAAAATGAGCTATAACTCTAGTTTTTCATTAAGTACACGGACTAATGAAATTGAAGTTTTGGGAGCAGATGAATATCGCCGCTTTGTTAATACTAAATTTTCTAATGCTGTTAATTTACTAGGTAATGCAACAACAGATTGGCAAGGTCAGATTTTTAGAAATGCTTATGCACAAGACCATAATTTAAGTTTTAGTGGTGGGATTAAAGGACTTCCATATAGAGCTTCAATTGGATATACTGATCAAAGTGGATTATTAAAGACTTCAAGCCTTGATCGTATTACAGCAGCTGTTAGTATAAACCCCACAATATTTGACGATCATCTTAAATTAAGTTTGAATCTTAAAGGGATGGATATCAATAACCGATTTGCTGATAGAGGGGCAATTGGTTCAGCTATAGCATTTGACCCAACACAAACTGTATTGGACGCATCCAGCCCTTATGGAGGATATTACACATGGACTCAACAAAATGGTGATCCAATACCAATCGCTACAGCTAATCCATTGGCACTTCTGGAACTAACTGAAAATGTATCAGATGTTCAAAGAAGTATTGGTAATCTTCAATTAGACTATACCTTCCATTGGTTACCGGAATTGCGTGCCAATTTAAATGTTGGTTATGACTATTCTGAAAGTAATGGAACTGTTTATGTTCCTGAGTATGCTTCATGGAGCTATGATGACTTAATTGGTGGGGGTTCTAATAATACCTACAGTCAAACAAAAAGAAATGAAGTACTCGACTTTTATCTTAACTATGTTAAGGACTTGCCTGCTCTGCAAAGTACAATTGATGTTATGGGTGGCTATTCCTGGCAACATTTTTATAGAGAAGGAGAAAATAGAAACTCAAATATTGCAGGAACTGACATAAACTTTAATGATTATAAAACAGAAAGTTATTTGTTATCATTCTTTGGAAGATTTAACTATACATTTAAAGATCGTTACTTACTTACATTCACATTAAGAAGAGATGGTTCTTCTCGTTTAAACCCAAAAGATCGATGGGGACTGTTTCCAGCAGCAGCCTTTGCATGGAAAATTAACAAAGAGAACTTTATAAAAAACCTTGACTTTGTGTCTGATCTGAAATTACGCTTAGGTTATGGTATTACTGGTCAACAAGCTACACCAGGTAGAGATTATGCTTATCTAGCACGTTATACATATAGTGAAGATAATGCACAGTATCAATTTGGTGATACATTTTATAATACCTTAAGACCAGAAGCTTATGATGAGCTTTTAAGATGGGAAACTACAACTACCTATAATATTGGATTAGATTATGGCTTCTTTAACAACCGTATTAAAGGTGCAATCGATTTTTATTATCGAAAAACCAATGATTTGATTAATTTCATATCGGTACCTGCCGGAACAAATCTTGCTAATGAGTTGTTTACAAATGTTGGAAGCCTGACAAATACAGGATTTGAATTTTCCGTAATTGGTAGAGCAATCTCTCAAAAAGACTTGTTCTGGGAAATTGGTCTTAACGTTACCTATAATAAAAATGAAATTACCAAACTATTGGCAGTAGAAGATGAAAGCTATGTTGGAACACCAACTGGTGGAATTTCAGGTGGTGTGGGAAATAATATTCAAATTCATAGTGTAGGATATGCTGCAAATTCATTTTATGTTTATGAACAAGTTTATGATGCTGAAGGAAATCCAATTGAAGGTCTTTATGCCGATAGAAATGGTGATGGTGTAATCACAGGAGATGATAGATATCAATATAAAGATCCTTCAGCAGATTGGTATGTTGGAATTAATTCTAACCTATCCTATAAAAACTGGGACTTTAGTGTGGCCGGAAGACTTAGTTTAGGAAACTATGCATATAATAATGTGAATTCAACCACCGGGGTTACAAATCAGGTTTACAATTCTATTGGTTACCTAACCAATGTTACTGCAGATGCCTTAGTTACAGGTTTCGAAACACCAAGGTACTTCTCTGATTATTACGTACAAAACGCTTCATTCTTTAGATTAGATCAGGTCGCTATAGGTTATTCATTTATGGATGTTTTTAATAAAGACATAAATATTCGACTTTCATTAACCGGGCAAAACCTGTTTGTTATTACTAATTATGAAGGACTGGATCCTGAGATCTTTGGAGGTATAGACAATAATATTTACCCACGACCACTTACTATTCTGATGGGTATTCGTGTAGACTTCTAACTTTAAAAAACAGCAATCATGAAAAAGAAATATTTAAATTTTTATTCCATTGTATTAATTGCAATGACTGTTGTATTAGGATCCTGCACAAAAGATCTTAATACAATCCCTCTCGATGATGATGAAATAACTGCTGCTGTAGTTTACGATAATCCGGCTTCTTATAAGCAGGTTTTGGCTAAACTTTATGCAGGCTTAGCCGTAAGTGGACAAGAAGGACCTGCCGGCAAACCGGATATTACAGGTATTGATGAAGGCTTCTCAACCTATCTTAGACAATATTGGAAAGCTCAGGAATTAACTACTGACGAAGCAATTATCGCCTGGAATGATGGTAATCTTAGAGATTATCATGATCAGGACTGGACAGCAACCAATGAGTTTGTTACGGCCATGTATAACCGTATTTATTATCAAATTTCATTGTGTAATGAATTTATTCGCGAAACAACAGATGAAAAACTTATCGAAAGAAACACATCAGATACTGATAAGGCTTTAATTGAACAATATCGGGCTGAAGCCAGATTTCTTCGTGCATTCAGTTATTGGCATGCTCTTGACATGTTCAGAAACGTACCCTTCGTAACTGATTTAGATCAAATAGGCTCATTTTTACCAGAGCAAGCATCTGCAAATGAACTGTTTAGCTATATTGAGTCAGAATTAGTTGACTTGGTTGGCAAGCTTGCTGAACCTAAAACAAATGAATATGGCAGAGTTGATAAAGCAGCAGCCTGGATGTTATTATCGAAATTATATCTAAATGCTGAAGTTTATATTAGTAATGCTAAATATACTGAGGCAATTACTGAATTAAATAAAGTAATCTCTTCAGGATATATGTTAGATGATAAATACCAAGATTTATTTTTGGCAGATAATCATACAGCTAATGGCATAATCTTTCCAGTAACTTTTGATGGGATAAATACTCGTACATGGGGAGGAATGACTTTTATTATCCACGCCGGTGTAGGCGGTAATATGGATCCGGCTGAATTTGGAATTGATGGCGGATGGGGTGGTTCAAGAACTACATCTGCATTCGTTGGGAAATTTCAGGATCTCAATTTGGAGAAAACAGTTCGCTCCTTTACTAAACTCAAAAGTAATTATCCAACAATTTATGTTCCTGGTGATCACAATGGTTGGGACCCTGCTAATGAAACAACAATTCTTAAATCTGTGAACAACGACGATAATTATGAAGGA
>PARP01000045.1 GCA_002711565.1 Bacteroidota bacterium | reverse complement strand
ATCCAATGCATTGGATGAAGGCCGTATATTGAATTGTTTTAATTCCTAGGTGAAAATAATTTGAGTATTATCTCCGCCTGCCATCGCATAAAAATCACCAATTGTAAGTACGTCAAGTACTTCTTCATGAAGGTCTTCTTTTGTTAGTTTGAACATATCCATAGCTAGTTTACATGCATAGATCTCACCACCACCTGCGGTGATCATTTCAAGAAATTCATCAACTGGTGGAATATCCAGTTTTTCCATTTGGCTTTTCATCATTGCAGAAACTCCGGCTTCAACGCCCGGAAGCATCCCCATGATCGTAGGAAAAGGAAGTCCGCCAGGCATACGCATTGCAGGATTTCCCACAGTTGCTGTTTGTAGTTTTTTCATTTGTTTTTTAGTGATCGCATCTAAACCGAAGAATGTAAAGAATAATTTGGTTTCGATACCTTCCATCACTGCTCCATTACCCATTACTAAAGTGGCATACACATCTTCGATGGATCCTTTAGCACAAATAATACAGACTTTCTTTAGAGGGCTTTCGTTTTTGTTTTCCATGATTGTATTTATTAGGTTTCTTAGATACAGCTCGCTGGTTTAGGCACACCTGAAATCTTAGTAGCCTTCTTTAAAGGAGCGCCTGGGAATAATTGGTAGAAACCTTTGATATCAACGATACCTGATTTACCGATTGCACGGATTGTTAAACCTGCACCACCAGCTACCTTTTCACGAATGAATTCAATTACTTCGTAATGTTTGTCTGTAATATCGATGCCTTCTTCTTTTGCGATCTCAGCACCTACTTCTTTTGTCCATTGGCCAGCATCTACTAGATAACCATCATCTGTTACTTCAACTGCTACGCCTGCATATTCTTTTGTTGCCATAATTTATATCTATTTCTTTGTTTATAATTATTTTTTCTTCTCAATATCTTTTCCTGAGATCTGAAGATCATGACCGATAAACATCTCTCTGGCTTTCAACAACATATTCCAATAAATCCATTTAAAAGCTAGTTTACCCCGGTGGTTCATACGAGTAACTTTAAGAAGTTTGAATGGCCCTACTTTTGGAATTGGATAAGTTCCGGTTGTTGGTTCTATTTCATAGTTAAAATCGATCAAGGTTCCTTTACCGAAACCGGTTTCGATATAGCAATTTGCATGACCGTCAAATTTAGCAGAAAATTCCTTTCCTTTAATTGCGCACTCCAGGTTTTCTGCGATCACTTCAGCCTCAAAATGAGCTACTGAACCAGCCTTTGATGCTGGTACATCAGATGCATCACCGATCACAAAGATATTCTCAGCTACTTTTGCCTGAAGTGTATGTTTATCTGTAGGAATAAAGTTCAGGTCATCACCCATTCCGCTATTCTCAATCAAGTCAACACCCATATTTGTTGGGATAGAAACAAGGCAATCGAAAGGAATGCGTTGTTCTGCATAATCAACGATCTCTTTCGTTTCATTATCTACTTCCATAATGGCGAAATCTGGTACGATCTTAATATTCTTCTCTTCCATTAATTCGCTAAGCATTTTTGTTGCTTTAGGCTTTGTAAATGCACCAGGAAGAGGTGTTACATAAGTTATTTCAACCTTATCTCTGATTCCTTTTTTAGTAAAGAATGCATCTGCTAAGAATACAAATTCCAGAGGTGCAACAGGGCATTTGAAAGGCATTTCCACCACATTAACAACTAGTTTCCCACCTTCCCAGGTTTTAAAATAGTCAGCTAATGCAGTACATCCTTCAATTGTATAAAAATCGTATACCTCTTTATACCAAAGTTCGCCTTTTAAACCAGGAGTTTCATCAGGTGCAGTTCTTGTACCAGTTGCTAGGATTAAATAATCATACTCCATTTTTTTATCACCTTTTAATATAATGTGATTGTCAGCATGATTAATTTTTTCAACTTCAGTATAAATTNCCTTTACACCTTTAGGGAAGAAATCACTTTTTGGTTTTATTACATCCTTTTTCTTATATGTTCCAAAAGGGATGAATAAAAATCCAGGTTGATAATAATGCTTCTTATCCTGATCTACCACGGTAATTTCCCATTCTTTCTTTGGCAATGTTTTATACATTTTGTTCGCCATAATGGTACCACCAGTTCCTGCTCCGAGTATAAGTAACTTCTTCATATTATCTTTTAGTTAATTTAATTTGTATGTTTGTATATAACTATCTTGCTTCATTCAATGTAACTGAGGCAAAAGTATGTAGTCATATTTAAACATACAAATTCCTAGATATGATATTTATCATGGCATTTATATATCTACATTCTTAGATGTATCAAAACTAAGCAAAGAGACGAAATGCGAGAATTAGAAAATTTAAACAGCTGTAAATCATGTGTTTACAACAAGCTTCTTTTTGGTGGCCTAACTGACGAAGAGCTAGACTTTTTTACAGAACACAAGCAGGAGTTAGAATTTAAGAAGGGTGAGATCATAAGTAAGGAGGGTGCTCCGATCACTTCATTTTTATATTTAAAAGAAGGATTAGTAAAACTTTATAAAGAAAGTCCAGGCTCGAAAAGTCAGATCATCAGTATTGCAAAGCCATTAGATTTTATCAGCTTACTTAGCATCTTTTCAAATTCAACTTATAAATATAATGTAGCTGCCTTAGAAGATACTGTTGTATGTTCTATTCATTTAGATGCTTTTAAGAAAGTGATTGGGCAGAATGGACCTTTTGCTCTAGAGATCATGAGCAAAATGAGTAAGATGTATGATGATATCATTGAATCCAGGTTCGAGATCAATCGCAAGCATTTAAGAGGTAGGATCGCATTTATTCTTTTATACTTCTCAAATCACATTTATCATTCCGATGAATTTGAACTTCCAATTTCGAGAAGGGAAATTGCTGAACTCATCGAAATGACAACTGAGAATGTGATTCGTATTCTTTCTGAATTTCGTAAGGATAATATCGTTCAGATCGATGGTAAGAATATCAAACTCATCGAACCTGAACGTATTGAGAGCATTTGCAAATTGGGATAATTAACATCCTCCTTCAACAACTGCTTCTTTTTTCTTTCTTTTTGGGATCACCATTTCAAAGTCATCTGTAGTCTCCGCTACAACACCCTGACCTAGATTCTCCATTATTTCAACATAGTTATACTTTGCTTCTTCAACAAAGAACTGTGGAATATCCGATTCATAAAACATATCAAATGTTTCTCCCGAATAATATCCAAAACCACCCATCATGATCTTCACATTAGTATACCCTAATTGTTTCAACATCATCCAAGGACCATTAGCTTCTGTTTGATTCCAACCAAAAACTACCACGGTTATACTATCCTTCATCATTTGATCAAAGAAATCAAGATTCTCTTCATTCAAGAAGTTTTGATAAGGGATGTTCTTTGCTCCTTCAACACTACCTTTTACAAATTCGAAAGGGTTTCTGATATCTACAAATTGATATCCGGCTGTTTCTCCAAACACGATCTCCATTGCATCATCCGGTGATATTTCGTCTTCAAAAGAAAGCACCTGTTCTAAAGTTTGTTCAAGGCTTAAGCCAAATGTATGATCAGGTCTTGAGATTGTGATAAACCCAACAATGATCACACAAACAAAAAGCAATACTGCAATTCCTAATCGATTGGTTTTAGTATTTGTATCTTTCATTTTTCTTCATTTTTAGGGTTAACAACCGCCTTCAACTACGGCTTCTTTTTTCTTTCTCTTAACTACGACAGGTTGTAGATTGTCGGTTTCGGCTTCTATCAAACCACCACCGCCAAAATACTGGCTAGCTCCTTCTCTGAATGCATAAAGAGCAAATGCCTCTTCAGGCTCTGTATCTGCAGGTTTCTGAGGTTGAATGATCGTTGCAAACCATTCATTTAGTCCACCTTTCATGATGTAAAGGTTCTCATATCCTGCTCTGCTGGCCATCATCCATGCTTGTTCAGCAAAAATATCGCCTGTTGAGTAGAATACGATATCCATAAACTCCTGTTCCAGATATTCAGCAAAATCCGGAGATAAGATCTCCTCAAGTGGTATATTGGCTGCACCCGGTAAAGAAAATTCATAATAATAATCTGCCATTCGAACATCGATCAAAAATAAACTTGGATCTTCATTGATCAGTCTTTCAGCGATCTCATCTGTTGAGATGTATCGTGTTTGATCAAATAAGGCAGTCATTAGTTCTTTAGGCTGAACCTCATTTGTTTTGTCTTTGATAGGCAACAGGAATAGACCTGCTCCGCCTAACAATAGAACTGCTGCAAAAATGATATATCTTATATTCATTATAGTGTATTTTAATATATTCAACTTTTTTAACTCGTCCTTCTATTTTCGTAACCACAACGAACATTATCAATGCGAAAATGATCATGAGTAACATAAATAGAGGCATGCTAATTCCCAGACTGTCATATACTTTCAACACTCCTAAGCTACCAGACTTATAAAAGCTCTCGATGAGAGGAAAGATCTCCGAAAAAGCAAGGATCCCGATAAACAGTCCCCCGGTGAATACCATTGCATCGATCTTACCAATTGCAAGGCCGGTGAAACTTGTACCGGGGTAATATCCTCCCATTATAAATCCTAAACCCATGATCACACCACCAACAATAGAGGAGTTGATAAAGGTTGGATTCACGAAAAGCATATTCATATCGATCCATCCGAGATAGTGAAAATAAATTAGTCCTAGTGCCGCTGTAATAGCAGCTGTGAAGAAAACTTTAAACACTACGAAATCGTAGCCATAAAATACGCCTGCTAACTTTCTGGATGAAGAGAATCCTGAAGATTCCAGCACATATCCGAAAGCGATTCCGAGCATTAGAGCAATTACATGACTCCACTCAGCAGCAATAATTCCCTGTGGTATTAATGGTCCCATAATTTCTTTCTTTTATGTTTTTAAATCCAGTTTTTTCTAAAAAAGTAAGCAGCCAAAAATGCAGTTCCAAATATTGCTATCATAGCAATAAATCCTGATGTTGCAAGTGTTGCCATTCCACTTAAAGCTCCACCACTAGTACATCCTCGTCCTAGCTGTGAACCAATTCCAAAGAACAAGCCTCCTAATCCGGCAAATATCAATCTGCGTTTCGCAGTGATCTTTGGTGAATGTTCAACTTTAAGTTTCAGACTTCCCGCTAAAGTGCCTGATATAAATGCTCCGAGTAATATTCCCAAAACTTCATAAACAAGCCAGGTATTCATAGGATAATGATCATCACTGATAAATCTACTTAGATAAGCTGAATCTTCAGCATGCTCAGGGTTAACAGTATGAACAGCTGTAACCACAGTGTTTTTTACTGCACCACTAGCGCCAAGACCTCGACCTGTAAAATAAAATGTGAGCAAAAGGACTAGTCCGAGCATCACACCGCCGAAATAAGGATTGAAATATTTTGAACTACGATCTTTCATATCTTATGTTTTAATAGAGATAACGCGTAATCTGACCTGCTTCAACCATGATGAATCTGAACATCAATCCTCCGAAAAGAATTAAAAAAGCAGGTATAGCGATCGGAATTTTATATCCTCTTAGTTCCAGGATCTCCAAGATCGCAGGAACAATTAACCCTAAGATCACAACGAATACCCAGAATGAAACTGTGAATTGTCCTCCCAGGAATAACTCCGCTGCCTGGATCTGCACTGCAGAACTAGCAAGGAATCCCATGAATAGGTGAATGATAAAGAACAACTCAATTCCAATGAGAATAAGGTCAATTTTACTTAGCGTTTTTCTTTCAAAATGGCTTTTCGACATCCACATAATTGCAGCAACACACCTGTTGAAAGTCCGGAAACTAAGAACAATGGTCCTAAGATTGAGGTGTTCCATAATGGACGAGCATTAAATGCTGATAATAGAATTCCTGTATAAATACCTAAGATCACAGATAAGATCAGCAATGCCCAGGCCATTGGTTTTCTATTTGCAATAGCAAGTTTCTCGAATTTGTTCAAGATCTCGAACTTCCAGTCCCATTTAGGGATCAACTCTTTTATGTAGGTAGCACACCATACCATAGATAAAGGTGTGATGAACATAAGAACCCATGCACCCCATGACATTGGAGATTCAATCCTAATTGTCGTATAGAGTTGCCAGAAATAGAGTTTGTGATTAAGGTCAAGGAATAGAGCAACCAAACCAAGTACAAGTGCGACAGGTACTAAAAAAGTAGCCCATTTTACAGTTGTTGGCATTTCTTTCTCTTTTCCAAGTATAGTATATAATGCTGCAAAGAACAGAATTCCGGCAGCTAATCCACCTAAGAATAAATACACAGGAATTTGCCAGTGCCAGATATTCAATGAAGGATCTATATATGGAATATTTCTTCCGCTAATGAATATTTCTTCTTTCATAGTCAATAGTTTAAATCAGGTAAAAAATTTGTGGATTAGTACCTGCTTCAGGAGCAAGGGTTTTATACTTGCGATTCCTTAAAGCTTTAGAAACTTCACTGGAAGGATCATCCAGATCACCGAAATACATACAATGTGTTGGACATACCGAAACACATGCTGTACTTTCGCCTTTTTGCACTCTGTGATTACAGAAAGTACACTTATCCACATAACCTTCTGGATGCGAATAACGAGCATCGTAAGGACAAGATTCAATACATGCACCACATCCAATACATTTGTGAGGTGTTACCATCACGAATCCGCCATCAACATAATGACTGGCTCCTGTTGGACAACATCTAACACATGGAGAGTTCTCACAATGATTACATCTTTCGGAACGAATCTCCAATTCCAGATTCGGATAGCTTCCATCTACAACTTCAACAACCCAGTCCCTGCAATATCCGTGAGGTACATTATTTTCAGTCTGACAAGCTACAACACAATCGCTGCAACCTACACATTTTTTGGTATCAATTGCCATTGCGTATCTCATGACTCAATCTCCTTTCCTGGATCTTCAGTAATGAAGGTTACAAAATTTCCTCTTAAACCAGTTCCACCCATAATTGGATCCATCATAACATTAGTGATTAATTCAGAATCGCTGGCTCCCTTGCCAAAGGCATTTTTCAGGAGTTTGTTGCTATGGCCAAAACCATGAACCATATAAATGGAATCCCAACGAATTCTTTCAGTTACTCTGACTTTAATTGGGAAGCTTGAAATAACGCCATCTTGGTTTTCTAACCATACTTCTTGTTCGTTTTCAAGGCCCCAGATATTTGCAACTTTAGGATTTACCCAAAGTTTATTTTCTTCCATCAGATCAACCATATTCTGATTATTTGCTGTACGACTGAAGGTATGCATTGGGGCACGACCGTAGATCAAGCGATAATAACCATAAGGTGGTTGAGGATGTTCAGTATATTTAGGCATAGGATCAAATCCTAATGCAGCTAGTTCTGTAGAATAAAATTCGATCTTTCCGGTATTCGTATTGAACTCATACTCTTCACCATCTCTGAGGTATAGACCACCATCAGCACGTTCGAATTTCTTCACTCCTAATACCATCATTTCTTCTAAAGAAGATCCAATTTCCTGAAGTTGATAATCAAGTACTTCTGAGAAATTATCCCATGGGAAATAATGACCAAGATCAAGTTTATTTGCTAACTCTTTAGCCATCCACCAAGCAGGCTTAGAATCATATTTAGGTTTAACAGCAGGAGCTCTTAATGCAATATTAGGTTCACGATGTGGTGCCGAACGAATATCATCGAATCTTTCGAGGTATGTACATTCAGGAAGTACAACATCAGCATATCCGGTGATCTCCATTGGCATAGTATCAACCACAACCAATAATTCCAATGCTTCAATTGCTTGAATTAAAGCTGGGGTATTTGGCATTGTCAGAGGAAGATTGGTTCCCGACACGATCCATCCTTTAAGTTGATGTTCATGTCCATTCGCAGGTATACTTGCATCAATAAAAGCATTAGAAACACTTAATCCGGCTAGAGGGTATTTACCATTATTTGTTGCTTTCCAGTCCCATTTTGGTTTAGGATATTTTGGTGTTGGATATTTCGGAAGAGATAATGATTCTTTCAGATAGAAACCACCTCTTCTACCCCATGCTCCAAGTAGTCCGTTAAGAATAGCAACAGCTCTTGCACGCTGAGTATCATCACCATACCAAGTAACGTGACGACCCGGATGAATGATCACTGCAGGAGCAGCATTACACATTTCACGAGCAGTTTTACGGATCACATCAGGTTTGATCGTTGTTATACCGTAAGCCCATTCAGGAGTCATATTCTTAACATGCTTCTTTAGCTGTTCAAAGCCATAACCATACTGCTCAACATATTTCTTATCATAAAGCTCTTCATAAATGATCACATGGATCCATGCTAATAAAAGAGCCATATCAGTTGCTGGTTTTATTGGCAACCAGAATTTTGATTTACTTGCAGCAGTAGAATATCGTGGATCGACTGTTATAATGCTAGCACCTTTATCAATGGCGTCAGACATTTCCTGAACCTGACCATTATGCATATTCTCGCCTAGATGAGACCCAATGAGAACCATACACTTGGTGTCTCTGATGTCTGTAGGTTCCGGTGAACCAACACCAGCTCCATAAGTAGCAACAAAACCAACTTCACGAGGACCTCTACACTGTGCATAAGAAGGGGCAACAATATTGCTAGAGCCAAAAGCTTTTAATAAATGGCCAAAATGCTTTCCTGAAGAACCATGATTGAATAATGCCATGGATTCAGGTCCATGCTTCTCACCTATTTCCTTCATCTTAGAAGCAATAAGCTCTAAAGCTTCATCCCAGCTTGCTTCTTTGAAAACAGATTTTCCATCTTCTTTTCTTACTCTGATCAATGGTGTTCTAAGACGGTCTTTGTCGGTATACATTCCAACACCACCTGTTCCTCTAGGACAAAGTCGACCGTTACAATGTGGGTCAATTTCGTTTCCTAGAATCTTTGTAACATCACCCTCTTTAGTTGTGTAAGTCCAACCGGCGCACTTCCAAAAACACACCTCACAATAGGTCGGAGTTCTCTCAAACTCACTATCATCCAGAGGTTGTTTTTTGTCGAAAGAGAAGAGTGAGCTAGCTCTTACTTTTGATAAAGCACTAGCGCCCACTGCTACACCGGCAGTACCCAGAGCTGATATTTTAATAAAATCTCTTCTGGTTTTCATCTTTAGCGTTTTTGATTTAGTACCAGCGAATTTCTTCGCATTTTCTTGCTTCTAATAGCCAAATATTTAAAAATCTATATATAATCGAAACAAAGTTAGATTTCCTTCATTTACCTTTTATATAAGAGAAGTGGAAATACTCATGAAAAAATACGAGTTAGCTCATGTTTTAACCTATTCTATTTCGTGTTCTTTTATAAATATGTTGAAACTAGCCAAAAATCTCGATAAAAACTCACTAACTCCCTAATATAGAATACATCTAAATACATCTAAAAACATTGATATGACTTGAGAATAATTAATTTTGTCGGTAGTATGAGCCTTAATTCTAATATGAGTCGTAAAGAATTTCTTAAGTGGATGAAATATCTGCTTTTCATACCATTTATATGGATGATCATCAAGATGAATAAGGATCATCAACGATTTGGGACTAGTCGTAAACCGATCAAACTCCCAAATGAATTCTCACCAGGATTAAGTATTAAAGATGAAGTTATCATTTGTAAAACCGAAGATGATCTAAAAGTTTATTCTTCGAAATGTACACATCTTGGATGCAAGATCAATAAAGTAGAAAACAACGAACTTGTGTGTCCTTGTCACGGTTCCAGATATAACGCATCAGGAATACCAGTTAAAGGACCAAGTGTAAAAGAATTGAAAGAACTAAGTTTTGAAATAGACAAATCAACGAATGAGATCATTATTCAATTAAGCTAATGGGTATTATTGCAAACATATCAAATAGATTGAGATCGAATTCTTTCGGTGTGATCAGTCTTGCAAGTTTTCTGATATGTGTGATCAGTGGTGTTGCTCTGGCAATACCATTTGATGTAAAAAACCCTTATGATTCAATCAGTTTATTGATGGTGTCGAACCCATTTGCAAATCTGTTCAGAAACATACATTACTGGAGTGCCCAAGCCTTCTTCATTTTCGCTTTAATACATCTTTGGGAATACATTTCTGTTGGACAGAAGTTCAAACTAAAGAAACAGGTTTGGTTCAGGGTAATCTTGTCTATCATCTTTATTTTCTATGTGATGCTTTCCGGATTTATTCTGAAAGCTGATGCCGATAGTATTCAAGCGAGAAGAATATTGGAAGCTTTATTGGAAGGAATTCCATTGTTGGGCAGTGCCATGGCCGACTTTTTCATTGGTCCGGAGAATGATTATCAATTATTATATGTCCATCACATTGCTACAGCATCGATCTTTATAGCCATCAGCATTTATGAGCACGCACGCATGATCTGGACAAGATCTGGGATACTGCTTATCTGTTTATTCATCATTATATTCCTTAGTGTTTTATTTAATGCTCCACTACATGATGGATTGAATACAGAGTTAAAAGGACCTTGGTATTTTGTAGGCTTTCAGGAGATCTTACACTGGATCAGCTATCCAATGTATAGCATGATCATTGTTTTAGCATTCTTAATTGGAATTTATGCATTTCCTTTGATAAAACATAAAGCCCAAGTCCTAACTCGGTTAGCGTTAAAGTTATTCGTGATTCTATATATTCTCCTAACTATTATAGGCTATTTCTTCAGAGGTGAAGACTGGAAATGGAGATGGGAATTCTGGGAAGCTGAAACACCATTCACCATCTCTATCAACTCGGGAAGCACAGAATTAGAAGAAATAAACAGTATTCCTAAAGTACTTGAACGCAGGGAAAGCTGTTTAGTTTGTCATGATCAAATGCAAGGATTCAGTCCAGCTCATGATCCCCAAGCAATTGGATGTATAAGTTGTCATCAGGGTGACCCATTCACCATGAGTAAAAATGCTGCACATAAAGGAATGATCTTAATTCCCGGAAATTTAACAGATGCAAACAGAAGTTGTGGAACCCGGGAATGCCATCCGGAAATAACAGAGCGGATCCATAAAAATATCATGACTACCATGAGTGGTGTGATTAGTGTCGATCGCTTTGTTTTTGATGAATTGAAATTACCGGAAGGGTATTTTCACATTAATGATCTTAAACAAACTGCAGCTGATAATCATGTACGTGATTTATGCGCTAATTGTCACCTCGGAAATAAAAAAACAGAATTAGGAAAGATCACCCAAATCTCAAGAGGCGGAGGATGTAATGCCTGTCATTTAAACTATTCGGAGCAAGGCCTTGATGAGTTGGACAAAAACTATCCATTGAAGTCAGATACAGAAATTAACTTTCATCCGTCGCTCGATATTCAAATAACTAATGAGCATTGTTTTGGTTGTCATAGTCGTTCCGGCAGGATATCAACGAACTACAAAGGATGGCATGAAACTCAATTGGATATGTCAGAGGTTAAGAATGACGACAACTATGTTATTCTTGAAGATCAGCGGGTATCTAAGAAAATGCAGGCAGATGTCCATCAAGAGGCCGGAATGTTATGTATTGATTGTCATACATCATATGAAACTATGGGAGATGGACAACTTCATGAACACAAAGAAGAACAGCTAAAGGTAAGTTGTAAAGATTGCCATTACTCAGATAAACCGTTCACTATTTCACGTACACAATTAGATTTAGAAAGTAAGAAAATAGTTGATCTCAGAAACTATCAACAAACCGAATTCCTTAAAACATCGAAGAGTGAACAAGCATTGATCAATACATTCATCGATGTGCAAGGAAATGCAAAAATGATCGGAAAATCTTTAGGAAAGCTTCATCAAATCAAACCAAGTATTGCAGTTTGTACTGAAGGCGATTCGCATTCAAGCCTCGATTGCAATAGTTGCCATACTTCATGGACTCCACAGTGTATAGGTTGTCATAATAGTTTTGAAGAAGGGACTGAAACAAAAGATCTTCTGGACAACAAAATGGTGAATGGAGCCTGGATCGAATATGCAGGGACATACTTTGCTGAACTACCAACACTTGGGGTTGTAGAAGATTCTGTAAAAAAGGTGACAACTTTCACTCCGGGAATGGTTCTTACAATTGATAAAGGAAGTTATGATGGCTCGAATGAGAAGATCTTTAAGCGATTGTTTGCTCATATCTCGGCACATACAACTATTAGAAAAGGTAGAAGTTGCAAATCCTGTCATAATGATCCATTGGCAATTGGTTATGGTCGTGGTAAATTGACTTACGAGATCGATGGATCAAAAGGTATTTGGAAATTCAAACAGCGATTTGCAAATAATAAGAATGACGAATTACCGGAAGATGCCTGGATCGGTTTCATGGAAGATGTAAAAGAATTGAGAGCTACCAGAACCAATATGAGACCATTCTCAATAGAAGAGCAACAAAGGATCTTGCTTGTTGGAAGCTGCTTAGAATGTCATGAAGAGAAATCTGAAATAATGCAATCAAGTTTATATTCCTTTGATGAAGTTTTGAAGAAAAGAACTGAGAAATGTATTCTCCCGGAATGGTTTAATAATTAATACTCCAATTACCATTTTTCAATACAACACTTTTTATATCATTTTCGTATGAATCATTTTCAAAGTGTACTATCTGATTCACTTTTGGAAGTAATACCAATGATTTTTCTTTTGTGATCTCAGTATCATCTTTATGACACATCAAGAATAGTCCGGGCCGATAATAATGGCGTAATCCACCGGATTCGGCAATAATTGGAAGCTTAGGTAATATTTCTTTTAGTTTTGAGAAGGCCTCTCCTACTCTACGATCATCAGCTTGGATATAAAAAACTCTTTTAGCACCCGCTTTAAGCATCTTTGAACTATCTTTTGATCCATTTGGATCGAATTCTTCATATACGGCATATCCTTGGCCTGAAAAGAGTTTAGATTTTTCATCCTGTTCTTCATGTATATGAGGCGAGACTTTGATAGCGATCAGATCCGTCTGCGATTTTTTCTCATCGATCAATTTACAGACCAAAGAGGTTTTACCTACATTTCTTCCACTACCGGCAATAAGCATTAAGGAATTCATTTGGGGTAACTTCTTATCGAAATATTGTGCAGCTTTTTCTAATTCCTTTTCAGAATTAACATTCTCAAATGATTTATCACTAAAGCCTAGGGTTTGATCATTCATTTCAACTTTTGAGGTTGGAACAACATCAAACACATCAGGAATTCTATAATTATTTTCATTAATGAATTTTTCCAGAACAGGGAGCAGTTCTTTGGAATATACTGCACACATGGGTTCAAATTTTCTTCCACCATGCCAATGTACAGCAATAAGATTCTTTTCAATACGATCCAGGAGTGTTTTCAATAGATCTGTGCTTATGAATGGCATATCACATGAAAGGACAATATTGAGATCATTCTCAGATTCTCTTAGCGCAGAATAAATACCTCCCATTGGACCACTGTTGGGAATATAGTCGGGAACTACTTTATACTCTAGAAAATCATAAGCATCTGTATTCTCGGAAATAATGATTTGATCACACATTGGTTTTAAAGCTTCAATAGCCAGCTCGATCATAAACTTACTACCAAGTCGTAACAAACCCTTTTCGGCACCCATTCGACGACTCTTACCGCCTGCTAAAATGATTCCTGTAATCTTACTCATGTATTCTGAAATGAAGCATAAAAGTACGGATAAATAGGTCATAAAAAAAGGAGTCCGAAAATTCGAACTCCTTTCCCAAATTATACTTGTTTAAGTTTCCATTTACCCCGTTTCACGAAGTAATATGCTATTGAAACCATAAATATCTCTGCGATCACAACGGAGATAAACACTCCATTCTCTTCAAATCCTGCGATAATCGCAAGGAAATATGCTAATGGAATCTCGATCATCCAGAATGATAAGAAGTTGATCAATGTAGGAGTTTTGGTATCTCCAGCTCCATTCAGTGAGTTGATCAATACCATACCTAATCCATAGGCGAGGAATCCGTAACTGAGGATTCTCAGACAAACGCCTCCAACCTCAACAACTTTCGCATCTTGGATAAATAGTTGAATAAAGAATTCAGGCATCGTAATGAAGAAGATGCTAATGAATCCCATTAAGATCATATTCACTCTTCCGGTGATCCAAATTGATCGTTCTGCTCTTTCAGGCTGTTTCGCTCCTAAATTCTGCCCAACCAATGTAGCCGCTGCATTACTGATTCCCCATGAAGGTAATAATGAGAAAATGATGATACGTATTGCAATTGTATAAGCTGCAAGAACTTCACTTCCATAGATAGAAACGATTCTCATTAAACCGATCCAGCTTGAAGTTGCAATGATATTTTGTCCAATTCCTCCTAAAGAGATCTTGATCAATCGATAGATCAGATCAAATCTAACTTGCACCTCTCTCCAGGATAATTTGATCCTTCTTTTACCATTGAAAAGAATAAACAATTGATAAACAACTGCAGTTCCACGACCAATATTTGTGGCAATTGCAGCTCCTTTGATCCCTAATTCAGGGAAAGGTCCAATTCCGAAGATCAGACATGGATCCAGAATAATATTCAGAATATTCGCGATCCAAAGTACACGCATTGCAATAGCTGCATCTCCTGCACTTCTGAAGATCGCATTAATAATAAACAGAAGCATGATCACAGCATTTCCTGCGAACATGATCTTGGTATATCCGGAAAGTTCAGTTACCATTTTTCCTGAAGCACCCATTAATCTCAGGATATCTTCAGCGAAAATATATCCAGGAATGGCGATTATAACAGAAATACTTAAGCCGGTAATGATGGCTTGAAATGCTGTTGTAGCAGCTTCCTTTGGCTTTTGCTCACCAATTCTCCGCGAAACCATTGCAGTTGTGGCCATTGCAAGACCTATACTTAAAGCGTACACAAGAGTCATGATCGACTCAGTGATCCCAACTGTTGCCACTGCATCTGCACCCAGTCTAGATACAAAGAAAATATCTGCAACTGCAAACACTGATTCCATGATCATTTCCAATACCATTGGTACCGACAAGAGAAAAATTGCTCTTGGCAAGCTACCTTTGGTAAAATCCTGACTTGTGCCTGCAACGGCTTCCTTAATCGTATCCCAGATCCGTTTAAATTTCATTCGTCTAAAGTAATTATAATTTGATTTTATATGTTCAGTCATTATGTATTCGTTTATGTAGTTTCTTTAATTGTTGATATTTCATAAATTTTTGATTGAATTTGATGGGTGATTTTACCACCGTATTCAGTACATACGTAGAAGTATTCATATAATTTCCTCCTGATTTAATTGGTTAATAAATAAAAAATGTAAAATCTAGTGCCGGTAATGCACTATACAATGTCTCTAAAATAACGGGATGTTATTTCCTTACGAGAGTGCCGGTAATAAGACAATTGTGTTCATGAACTTCAAAGGTAGGAATATTTTTCTTATCTCAATGAGTAGGAGTTGCTTTATTATAATTAATCAAGCCAGTTTTCGAGATAATCTAAGAATTTCTTTACTTATTCGATAATTCATTATGTTCTTTTCTTGATAAAGAACCAAAAACAATGATTATTGTTTGAAGAGAAGACAAGAATCTCCGTAACTAAGGAAGCGGAAATCGTTGTTAATGGCATAATCATAAACGTTTTCCCAATTTCCATCTAAAAATGCAGAAACCAGTAAAAGCAATGTACTTTTTGGTTGATGGAAATTTGTGATCAGGATATCTGCTACTTTAAAATCGTAGCCTGGTGCGATCATCAATTGTGTTTCTCCCTGAATAACTTCAAGCTCATATTTATTCATATGACCGAGTATAACTCGAAGAACATCTTCTAAACAATCATTTATTTGATACTTTTCCTGATAAGGATCCCATTGATCGATCTTGAATAGTGCATTTTCATCTATTTTGAGTTTAACTCCATACCAGTATAAGCTTTCCAAAGTTCTCATGGTTGTAGTTCCTACAACGATAATTTTATCCTTTTTCTTATCAAGGAGGTTTTCAATTGTGGATTTTGAAATGATGATCTTTTCTGTATGCATTTCATGATCGCCAATCTGATCACTGGAGACGGGTTTAAATGTTCCTGCTCCAACATGGAGAGTCACCTTTTCAATATTGATGTTTATACTTTCTAAGCTATCAAAAACCTCATCTGTAAAGTGCAGACCTGCGGTAGGTGCAGCAACTGAACCATCTTGTTTAGCATAAATGGTTTGATATCGATCTATATCATCCTTTTCAGCTTCTCTGTTAAGATAAGGTGGTAATGGCACTAATCCTGAATGACTCAAAAGTGATGAAAAAACCAAATGATCTGGATTCCAAGAAAATTCAACTAAATGAGCTTCACCATCCATTCCTTTTCGTTCAGCATAAAACTCAACTTCAGCTCCATCAATAATAAGCTTCTTTGTAAGTTTTCCATTCTTCCATTTCTTGGAGTTCCCGATAAAACATTTCCAAATAACAGCACTTTTCTGTGCGAAAGCCATTTGGATCTCACTCGTTGGGGCAACTGGCTCTAGACAAAAGATTTCGATCTTGGCTCCGGTATCTTTGAAAAACTGCAATCGTGCCTGAATAACTTTTGTTTCATTAAAGAGCAATAGTGCATTTTCCGGAAGTTCCTGACCAATATTCTTGAAGACAGATTCTCTGATCTCATCCTCTTTATAGATCAAGAGTTTTGATAGATCTCTTTGTTCGAGTGGATACTTGGCAATACGATCTTCATTTAAAGGATAATCGTAGCTGGCAATTTCTATTTCTCCCGGATGTTGTTTCATGCACTGCAAAATTAGTTTTTTCGGAGGGAATAAAAACCCCCCAACCTTACGATTGGGGGTCTTACTAATTTAAATCAGAACCATATTACTTACTAATAGGATTACCTGATACGGATATCCATTCGTTATAAGCACCGTCATAAGCTTTAACATTTTTGAAACCCAAAATATTCGTTAATGCAAAATAAGCGACAGAAGCTCTTACGCTACTTGCGCAATAAACTATAATCTCTTTTTCAGGTTTCAAACCAGCCTTATCAGATAAAGCTTTAATTTCTTCATTTATTTTAAACGAACCATTTGCTTTTAAAAATTCAGTATAAGGGATATTAATTGCTCCTGGAATATGGCCATCAGATCTTTCGCTGGTACCGTTATATTCTGACACATCTCGTACATCAACTAAGATTGCAGAACCATTCTTAGAAGCAGCATGAACAGCTTCCATTTCTGCAAGAATACTTGTATTAGCTTTGGCTACAAAGTTTCCTTTTTTAACCATTGTTTTAGAAGCGGTCATTGGGATACGAGCTATTTTCCATTTGTTCATATCTCTATGTAGCAAACTTACATCCGTTGCTCCAGCATATTTCAATGCCCAGTATACACGAGAGTTATACTTACTTGATCCATCATCATAAATAACGATCTTACTATCATTACTGATCCCTTTCTTTGCAAAATAAGCTGCTAATTCATTAGCATCTTTCAATATTCCTGCAACTGGTCCTTCTTTGTTTAGGTCAGCGTAAGGAATATTGATTGCCTTCATCACGTGTCTTTTAGCGTAATCAGTCGCTTTTCGGGCATCAACAACAATAAGTTTTTTATTGGCTTTGCGTAAACTTGAAAATTCTTTAGCAGAAATGTTTTTATCCCCTGCAAATATTGAAGTTGTTACAACTAAGAAAGCAAGGATTAAACTTAGACTAAAACTTAATTTTTTCATTCTCTTTCATTTATTAATTAAAATATAACTTGTAATTGAACTAAGAACATATCGTTAGGGAACTCTTTATAGTTCGCGATAACAGTTTCTGAACTTTCTTCAACATTGTAAAGATAGTTAACTTGTAGACGCGTCCACTCATTAATGAAATAATTGAAACCGAAAGTTAACGTATTTACTTTATCAAATTCGGCATCGATATCAACATCAAAGCTTTCATATTTAACAACTGGTTGTAAGTTCCATGGAGTCATATATAATGCTTGTACCATATAACCTTTTTTCTCTGCAGTACCTGGCATTGGAGTTAATTCGCCACCGCAACCACCGTCGCCTACGAAGATTGTACCTTCATCTTTTCCATTGATATATTCAGCTTGGAGAATAAAGTTGTTATAGTTGAAATCAAGATCTAAACCAAAACGAGTTCTTTTGTCTGGAGTAGTAACTGAGGGGTCACTGTTAACAGATTTACCTGTTCTGTAAGAAGTAGCTAAAGCGATGAAATCAAATGGAGAGAATACTAAACGAGCAGCAACATCTTTATATTTGTCAGCATCTTCTTTATTTAATCCTGATCCATTTAAAATTGCAAGTTTATAGGTAAAGATATCTTTCTTTTTCAATCCAAAAATTGATAATGAGTCTGTTCCCCCACTTAACATAACACCCATATCTCTAAAAGGTTGTGCAAGATTACTCACAACAGCAGATCTATTAATTGTGTTTAATAGATGGCATCCAGTAGATAATTCTAATCCGAAAGGTGATTTAAACTGTCCAACAGATATTTTTGCCCATGGACCTAATCCATGCCAAGTTATAAAAGCATCAAGGATATAAGGTCCTTCTTTTGTTGGACTAAACTCTGTAAGAACATAATAACTCACATCATAAGGGATATTCCCCATTGCTCCCAACCTAGCTCGGTTAAAGTAAAAGCTATTTTCTGCGAAGTTTTCAGGAGCTCCAAGCTCACCATTTGAAACAAGTTTATATTCAGCTTGAAGATATCCAAATAATTGAATGCCTTCCTCAGAGCTTGGTTCTACACAACCTTGAGCATTTGTCATAATTGGTGCTGCCATAATCATTATTAGGACAGCTATATATAATTTTTTCATTTTATAAATATTTTTTGAAAGAGGGAGAATTTCTCCGCCACTCTGTTAAACACTTTAATTAGGTATATTAATTAGTAACAACTGGTAAGTCAGTAGTTGGAACATGCCATTGAGCATAAGTTACATTGTCATAGATTACACCGTTAGCACCAAATTTTCCGCTTAATGCATCATAACCTAATACATTTAACCAAGCAGTAATCATTGATGAAGTTTGGCCAGTATAACAGTAGATCACTGACTCAGTACCAGGGTTAATTGCAGCAACACCATTACTTTCAAGATTGATATCTTTGTACTGAATTGCGCCCGTGAAATGGCCCATATCTAAATAATGTTCTTCTTTCCAGTAGTTAATGATTTGATATAAACCAGGGTTGTTTAAGATCTCGCTAGTTTTAACACCAACTAAACCACCTGCTAACATTGCATCAATACGTTCAGCTAGGATACCAGCACCATCGTTTGCAGTAGCAGTCCAAGTTGGAGCGTCAAATGATCCAACAGCAGGACTTGCAGTTTTCACCCAGTTAACATGACCAATACCAGTGTTTCCAACATTGCTTACCCATGAGCTAGATAGATCTGATCTCCATCCTGACATACCCCATTTAAGAACAACTGCATCAGAGTAACCTGATAAACGTAATGCCATTACTGCGTGACCTGCAGTTTGACCAGAATAACAAACAACGATAATTGGTTTACCAGTATAATTAGCTGCTGTTGTAACAACATCAGTTAAAGCAACGTTAATAGCACCATCGATATGACCAGCGTCATAAGCACTTGCTTGTCTGATATCGAAGATATGATAGTCAGTCATATTAGGATAGAAAGTAGATGCAGGAATAACCCAACTTGCAAGTACATCTGGAAGATCTAGATCGTTATCAACCATATATTCTTTAAGAATGTTATAGTGATTTACAACAGTAGTACCTGAACCAGTTTGGTAACCGTAATTTTCAGCACCGTGATAATTTGGTTTACCTGCAGCTTCAAGACCGTCATAGTTTAATTTGTTAACACCAAATTTGATACTCTTAGCGTTAAGACCTAAAACGTTTAACCAGAAAGTAGCCATTGAAGAAGTTTGGCCAGTATAACAATATACTAATGATTCTTTAGAAGTATCAAAGTTTTGTCCAGTAGCAATATTGATAGGCTTAATTTGGAAAGCACCTTCAAAGTGACCGAAATCGATATAATCTGATTCTGGCCAGAAGTTCATGATTTGATAGTCACCAGGGCTTGCAAGAACGTCAGCAGCAGCAATTGCTTTGAAACCACCAGCTAAAGTAGCAGCAACTCTTTCTTTAAGGATATCAGCACCTGTTGTTGCAGTAGTTTCCCAGGTTGGTTTAGCGAAAGTACCTAAAGCAGGTGAAGTAGTAGTAACCCAATTTGCATGACCTGCAGCAATGTTACCATTAGTATGTCCTGAATTTCCGTCCCAAGGACTAGTGAATGCAGGATTCCATCCAGCCATACCCCATTTCAATACTTTTGCATCAGCATAACCTGATAAACGTAATGCCATTACTGCATGACCTGCAGATTGGCCAGTATAACAAACAACTAGAATAGGTTTGTCTGTATAATCTTTCGCTGTAGTTAAAACATCAGCTAAAGCTACGTTTATAGCACCTTTAATATGACCAGTTTGGTAGTCAGAATTTGCACGAATATCAAATACATGATAGTCAGGAACAGAAAAATCAGCAGTAACATCAACAACGCTAGAAGCAGTTATAACCCAACCGCTTAATAAATCAGTTAGATCAAGTCCGTTAGAGGACATGTAATTAGTCATCACAGCATAATAATCAACAGCCTCAACAGTAGGCATGTCTTTCTTACAGCTAGTCATAAATAAAGCCGGAACTAAGGCTAGAATTAAGACATACAATTTAAGTTTTCTCATTTTTAGATAAAATTTTAGTTAGAAATTGATTATATTTTCATTAGGCAAATAGAAACCCTGTTAAATTCTTAACAAATCTAAATTGTAAGCAAACACCTTTTAAATGTCTGCTTGTGAGATGCGTTCGAAAAAAAAAAGGAATAAATCAGATAAAAACTGATTTAAATCATAAAAAATTATAGCGGTTTTTATATTTTTGGGTTCTCAAATCTATATATATGAATACAAACAACTATGAAAACACTTGTTCTAACTTTGTTCAAACTACATCTTGCTTTGACCAGCTAACCGAACTAGAAGAGGATATGGTTGATAAGAATCAAGTGAGTGTTGTTTACAAAAAGGGGGAGACAATTTGCAAACAAGGTTCATTTGCATCACACATTATTTTTCTAGAGGAAGGTCTGGTTAAAATTTATCTGGAGGGAAATCCAAGAAATTTAATTCTTACTATTACATCTTCTAATCATTTAGTTGGTTTACCATCTATTTATGAAGGCAATAATACCTTTCTATACTCGGTTTCTACTTATGTTGATTCCAAAGTAAGACTCATAGACGTTAATGTTTTCAAGCAATTGATTCGTCAGAATGCAAATTTTGCATCAAAGATTATCAATATATTAAATGAAAATACTGCGCAGGCCTATGGTCGTTTTTTCTGTTTAACTCGCAAACAATTACATGGTAGAATGGCGGATATTCTTCTATGTTTATCTGATAGGATTTTTAAAAGTAGAGAATTCAACTTACCTTTATCGCGAAATGATCTGGGCGAACTTACATCTATGTCAACAGAGAGTGTAATTCGCATCATGAAAGAATTTAAAGACGATAAATTGATCAAGGTTAGTGGAAAATCCATAGAGATCCTCGACCATGATAAAATGATGAAAATCAGCGAACTTTGTTAGTAACACGACAATTTTTAATTAAACAGATTCCCAACTTCCTAACTACACTCAACCTATTGTGTGGTGTTTTTGGTATGATGGCTGTTTTTGAAAATCGATTGGATTGGACAGCCTATTTTATTGTACTTGCTGCCTTTTTTGATTTCCTTGATGGAACTGTAGCACGTTTACTCAATGTAAAAAGTGAGTTTGGTAAACAATTAGATTCACTAGCCGATATGATCTCTTTCGGATTGCTTCCGGGAGTTATTTTATTCTTTCTGTTTTTAGAAAGTCAACCACAAATCGTTGTTACAATTAATAGTATTAATATCATCCCATATTTGGCATTCCTGATTCCTGTATTTTCGGCATTGAGACTTGCCAAATTCAATGTGGATCCGAGACAAACAGAGATCTTTCTCGGACTTCCAACTCCTGCCAATACACTACTGATCGTTTCATTCTCATTGATCCATTTAAATATCTTTTGCGATTACAGTTTTCTGACAAGCTTGTCCAGCAATTCATATTTCCTATTGGGATTAACATTTGTATCTTGCTTCCTGCTTATCGCGGAATTCCCATTACATTCACTGAAACTGAAATCGTTAAAACTTAGAGATAATAAACCTCAGTTTATTTTGATGATCGTAGCGATTGTGATGATTGCAATTTTCAAGGTAGTAGCAGTGCCGATCGTACTTTTATTCTATATCGTTCTATCGATCGTTATTAAGCCTAAATAATTATCTCCTTAGCTGGAAATTTTCACCCAGATATACTTTTCTAACATGCTCATCCTGAGCTAATTCTTCAGAAGTACCTGCTTTAAGGATCTTTCCTTCAAATAATAGATATGACCTATCTGTGATCGAAAGTGTTTCATGTACATTATGATCCGTTATCAGAACTCCGATATTCTTTTCCTTAAGTTTAGAAACGATGGTTTGAATATCTTCAACAGCAATTGGGTCAACTCCTGCAAAAGGTTCATCAAGAAGAATGAAATTAGGATTTGGAGCTAATGCTCTGGCGATCTCAGTTCTTCGTCTTTCTCCTCCCGACAAAGTAATTCCCGGACTTTTACGTATATGTTGCAATCCGAATTCATCTAATAATTCCTCAAGACGTTTAGCTTGTTCATCTTTAGAAAGTGAGGTAAACTCAAGAACTGCCTTTAAATTATCTTCTACACTCAAATGCCTAAATACAGAAGCCTCCTGAGCTAAATAACCAATCCCTAGTTGAGATCTCTTATACATTGGCTCAGTGGTGATCTCATCCTTATCTAAGTAGATCTTCCCTGAAAATGGTTTGATCAATCCAACGATCATATAAAATGTTGTGGTTTTACCGGCTCCGTTCGGACCCAGAAGTCCAACGATCTCACCTTGCTTTACCTCAACAGTAGCTTCATTTACAACCGTTCTTTGACGATATTTCTTTACCAGATTTTCAGTTCTTAGGATCATAGATTTTGATTATTCTCAAAAATAAAATTTATTTACTAAATAATACCTTCTTTTAAAATATCATGGAGATGGATCATTCCTAAATATGATTCGCCATCCATAACAAGAAGTTGAGATATATTATTTGAACGCATTTTCTGCAAAGCATTTACTAATAGCTCATTCTCATTAGTTAGTTTAGGGTTCACCGACATTACATCTTTTGCTTTCAGTTCAGAGAGGTTCTCAGGATTATGAAGCATCCTTCTGATATCTCCATCGGTAATAATTCCACATAGTTTATCACCTTCCAAAACTGCCGTAGCACCTAATCTTTTTGAACTTATCTCACAGATCACCTCTTCAACGCTGGAAAAAAGATCCACACGAGGATTTTCATTTGAAAGATAAAGATCTCCAACTTTTAAATAAAGAGATTTTCCGATCATTCCTCCCGGATGAAATTTCCCCATTTCATGCAATTCTACACCTTTCATTCTTGCCAAACTTACGGCAAGTACATCTCCTAAAACTAACTGTGCAGTTGCACTTACTGTTGGAGAGATATTATGAGGACAAATTTCCTGATCAACATTTGCATGAATTAAATGATCTGCATGTTGAGTTAAATAGGAGTCCTTCTTGGCCGTCATTGCTATAATGAGATTACCTTCCTTCTTTAATAAAGGAATGAGGACTTTGAATTCAGGTGTATTTCCACTATTCGAAATCATTAAAATAGCATCGCTTTTCCCAATGATTCCCATATCACCATGGAGCGCATCTGCAGTATGCATAAAAATGGCCGGACTGCCTGTGGAACTTAGTGTTGAAGCAATTTTTCTGGCAATATAAGCACTCTTTCCGATCCCACTAACTACAATTTTACCTTCTAGCTCGGATAGCATTTTTACAAGTTCAACGAAATCAGCATCTAAGCTCGAAGCCAGTTTGGCGATCGAATCTGATTCCATCTGAATGCAATCTTTAGCAAAATGCAGAATATCTTCTTTCTTTTTCAATGAATTCAAATGAATTATACTCAAATAAAATAGTGAAATTTTCGTTAACTTTGTATATACGGATATACTTGACTTACAAAATATTCCTACTTAACTTTATTAATGATTGCGAATTAGCTTCGCTTTATCTAAAGGCTAAAGTACGAATTTAAACTAACAAAGCTCAGTAGAAAAATGATGGCTGAAATTGAAGATAAAACACTGCATGATGTCTTATTGAAATTTTTTGGTTTTGAAAATTTCAAAGGAAATCAAAAAGAGATCATAAAAAGTGTGCTGGGAGGAAATGACACATTTGTGATCATGCCAACCGGTGGAGGGAAGTCTATGTGCTATCAGCTTCCTGCCCTTATCAGTGATGGGACCGCCATTATAATTAGTCCGTTAATAGCCTTAATGAAGAATCAGGTAGATGCCTTCCGAAACTTCGGAAGTGATAAAGGAATTGCCCACTTCCTGAACTCTTCTCTCACAAAAGCAGAAATCACTCAGGTTAAATCAGATCTTGTAGCAGGAAAGACAAAGCTTCTTTATGTTGCTCCTGAATCTCTCACAAAGCAAGATAATATTGATTTCTTGAGAACGATCAATATTAAATTCTATGCAATTGATGAAGCTCATTGTATTTCTGAATGGGGTCATGATTTCAGACCAGAGTATCGTAGGTTAAGACCAATTATTGAAGAAATTGGAAAAGATGTTCCGATCATAGCCTTAACAGCTACAGCGACTCCAAAGGTTCAACAAGACATTCAGAAGAACCTTAAAATGATGAAAGCTAACATCTTCAAATCATCATTCAACCGCTCAAATCTTTATTATGAGATCCGTCCAAAGGATAAGAACGTAAATAAAGAGATCATCAAATACATTAAACAACATCCCGGAAAATCTGGTATCGTATATTGTTTGAGTAGAAAAATGGTGGAAGAAATGGCCGAAACCTTACAGGTGAATGGTATCAAAGCCCTTCCTTATCATGCGGGATTAGATGCTGCAACCAGAAGGCAAAATCAGGATATGTTCCTGATGGAAGAAGTTGATGTAATTGCTGCTACAATTGCTTTTGGTATGGGGATCGATAAGCCGGATGTACGTTTTGTGATCCATCATGACATCCCAAAGAGCCTTGAAGGTTATTATCAGGAAACCGGAAGATCCGGAAGAGATGATGGTGAAGGAAACTGTATTACATTCTATAGTTATGATGATATACAGAAACTTGAAAAATTCATGAAAGGTAAACCTGTAGCTGAACAGGAAATTGCGAGTCAGCTACTTCAGGAAACAGTTTCCTATGCCGAATCTGCTGTTTGTCGACGTAAACAACTGCTTCACTATTTTGGAGAAACCTATAAACAGGCAAACTGCGGAAGTTGTGATAACTGCCTGCATCCTAAGAAGAAATTTGAAGGCCAGGACTTTATTAAACTTGTATTAGAAACCGTTCTGGAAGTTAAACAATTGTTTAAGTTCAATCACATCATCAACATATTGATTGGCAATAACAATGCAACGATCAAACAGTATAAACATAATCAGCTTCAATCCTTCAATAAAGGAGCTGAAAAACCTGATCGATTCTGGCATGCCGTGATCCGTCAGAGTTTGATCAACAAACTGCTTATTAAGGATATTGAAAATTATGGTTTACTAAAAGTTAGTGAAAAAGGTCATGAGTTCTTAAAGGAACCATTTTCAGTCATGCTCACCATGGATCATGATTATGAAAATCCTGAAGAGGACGATTTTGTTGCATCTCCACGTTCTCACAAAACAAGTTCTACAGATCAGACCTTATTCAATATGTTGCAGGATCTAAGAAAGGATATTTCTAAGAAAGAAAACCTCCCTCCTTTCGTGATCTTTCAGGATCCATCATTAGAAGATATGGCCATTCAATATCCTGTAAAGATGGAAGAGCTGCAGCAAATTACAGGAGTTGGAGCTGGAAAAGCCAAAAAATACGGACAGCCTTTCTTAGATCTTATCTCTGCTTATGTAGATGAGCACGAGATCATCCGACCTCAGGATATGGTCGTAAAATCTGTAGTTAACAAATCCGGATTAAAGGTTTATATCATTCATAGTATCGATCGTAAGCTTCCACTTGCAGATATTGCAAATGCTAAGAACTTATCTGTACCTGAACTACTTACAGAAATAGAACATGTTGTTTCTTCAGGCACTAAACTGGATATCAATTATTATATTGATGAGTTGATCGATGAATATCATCAGGAAGAGATCTTCGATTATTTCAAAGATGAGGCTGATTCTGATTCGATAGCTGATGCTTTAAATTTTCTTGGTGAAGATGAATTCTCAGAAGAAGAGATCCGAATGATGAGAATAAAGTTTATTTCGGAAGTTGGTAACTAGCCAAATATTTAATTCCTATCACATCTTAATTTCCTTAATTTTATAGCTGAAAAAGCTATACAAATACTTATGTATAAAAAACTTTCCATTTTATTACTTCTTGCATTTATGGCCTGTCAGCCTGTTGAAGATGAATCTGCCAAATACATTTCAAAAACAGATATGATCAAAATTCTGACAGAGGTTCATTTACTGGAAGCATCGATCAATCATGAAAACCTGAGTGCAGGAATTTTTAATAAGTATAATTCTATTCATTATTATCAACTTTTCGATAGTCTAAACATCACTCATGAACACTTCGATAGTTCATTGAACTTTTACAAAAAAGACTTACCACTTTTCACCGAGATCTACGACAGTGTTTTTTTGAATCTCAACAATTTAAAAGTTGATATTGAAAATCAATTAAATAAAGAATAATCCTCATGAAAAAGCTCATCTCATTTTTATCGATCTGTTTACTATTTGTATCACAGATCAATGCGCAAATAGATCAGTTAGATTCAGAGATCATTAAAACGAATAATGGAGATCTTGAGATCGTATTTGTAGCACATGGTTCTTTGATCTTTATATATCAGGATCAACACATCTATATCGATCCATCCATGAGAAGTGGATTTTCATATGATAATATGCCAAAGGCTGATCTGGTGATCATCACTCATGAACATGGTGATCATTACGATCCTAAAACACTTGAAAAGATCGTAACAGAGGACACAAAATATATAAGCACACAGCTAGTATTCGATTATCTTAATAAAGGCGAGGTCATGAACAATGGAGATCAAGCTGATCTTTTTGGATTCAATATTACTGCCGTACCTGCTTATAATATTGAAAGAAAACGTTCAAATGGAAAGCCATTTCATGCTAAAGGTGTTGGCAATGGATATGTTTTTACATTTGGAATAACCAAAATCTATGTTGCCGGAGATACAGAATTTATTCCGGAAATGAAGGAATTAGAGGATATTCATATTGCTTTCTTACCGATGAATCTTCCTTATACAATGAAACCTGAAGAGGTTGCAAATGCAGCAAAAGCATTTAAACCGAGAATCCTTTATCCGTATCACTATGGAAAAACGAATACACAGGAGTTGATCGACCTAATGAAAGATCAACAATTCACAAAAGTTATCATAAAGAAAATGTAATTAAATGATCTTATTCAAAAGTTTGGTTGCCAAACGACTGGCACCAAATCTGAACAGATGAGAATTTAGCCAATCATCTCCTAGAACACCTTTAACAAGTAGATAATATCTTAAAGCATCTTCTGGTTCTGCAATACCTCCTGCAGGTTTGATCCCGATCTTTTTTCCGCTCTTGTCAAACTCATCTTTAATAGCATCCAACATCACAAGGAAAGCTTGCTCAGTGGCAGCAGGTTGAATTTTCCCAGTTGAAGTTTTGATAAAATCTCCACCATTTGCAATTGAAATATCACTAGCAAGTCGGATATTATCCAGGGTTTGAAGTTCTCCGGTCTCAAGAATTACCTTCAAGTGAGCATTTCCACAAGCATCTTTAATTGCTCTCACTTCATCACCAACAGTTTTATGATCACCACTTAAGAATTTCCCCCTGGAAATTACCATATCAATATCATCTGCTCCTTCAGCAACGGCATATTTGATCTCAGCTACTTTAATTTCAATAGGAGATTGACCGCTTGGGAAAGCACCGGCAACAGAAGCAACACTGATACCCGTTCCTTTTAATAGCTCTTTTGCTTGCTTAACGAATGGAGGATAAACACAAACTGCGGCAACATTAGGCACGCCTTCACCCTGTTCTTTAAAACTCATTGCCTGCTCGCATAAGCTTTTGATCTTTTCTTCATTATCAGAACCTTCAAGCGTTGTAAGATCTACTAGACTAAGGATATCTGCATAAGCTTTCTTCTCGTCTACCGTTGAGATCTGTTCATTAATGATGTTTTCAATTCTGGTATTTACTTCAGTTTCGGTGTAGGTATGCATAATTCAATTTTTTTTCAAAATTAATGAAATTATAAATCAAACCATCAAGCTTGAAATTTAATATATTTGTATAAGACCCATCTAAATTAGCAGCATGAATTCAGCCAATTTACCTATTGTATCTATCATTTCCGTAAATTTTAATCAACTGAAAGTAACTGAGGCCTTTCTGGACTCACTAAAAGATGTTACCTATCCGAATATGGAAGTGATCGTGGTTGATAATGCTTCTAAAGAGAATCCATGCGATTATTTAAAAGAAAAATATCCCGATTATATTTTCTTACGAAGTGATGAAAATCTGGGTTTTGCCGGTGGAAATAACTTTGGGATCAGACAAGCTAAAGGTAAATATTTCATGATGCTGAATAATGATACTGAAGTTGACCCCGGATTTCTGGAGCCTTTGGTAGAGGCTATGGAGAGTGATGAGAATGTTGGTATGGTAGGTTCTAAAGTCAGATTCTTTGATCATCCTGACACCATACAATTTGCCGGAGCAACACCAATGACCAGATTTACCGCTACAAGTCATTTTATTGGTTTTAATCAGAAAGATGTTGGACAATATGATAAGATTACCTCAACTCCTTTTGCTTCAGGTGCAGCGATGATGACTTCTCGAAAGATCTGTCAGGAAGTTGGATTGATGGCCTCCTTCTTTTTCCTTTATTATGAGGAGCTGGATTGGCAGGAAAGAATTCGTAAAGCAGGCTTCGATATTAAGTACATTCCGGCATCATTGGTTTATCACAAAGAGAGTGTTTCCGTAGGTAGAGGAAGTGCTTTGCAAGCATATTGGAAAACCAGAAACAGGTTCTTATTGATCAGAAGGAACTTTGGATATTATGAAACTTTCGTCAGCTACATTTATATGACTTTTCTGGCCGGACCATGGAATACGATCAAGTATCTGAAAGACTTCAGATGGAGGTCATTAAAAGTGCATGGAATTGCAGTAGGATGGCATTATGTAAATCTTTTCAATAAGGCCCGTGTTCATCAGAATGAATACCTGAAATAATTCTCCATTATCGTAATGAAATCGGATAGCTCAATATCCGTTATAGTTAGATTCCTTAGCTGTTTTCACACCTAAAAAGAAACTCCGAATTATTTTTACTTTTTTCATAGTTTTTTACTCCTGATTATCTGATAGTTACAAGTCATCACAAGGAAACCAAATCAATATAAAAGAGTTTGGTATGCCACTTGCATAGAGGGATATATAATTAACGAATAATTAAGGAGTGCTTATGAAATTATCTCTAAAAATAAACCGTCCAAATAAGATCTTAAAATATTATAAGTATTACAAATGCGACCGTTGTGGTTACATTTCTATGGTGAAGAATTCGGATTGTCCGATTTGTGAAAAAGACGGGTTTAAAAATAAGCTTAAATAGCTTTTCAGATAATAGTATATCGAAGTTCAATTAACTGAAAATAAGAATTGCGAGAAGGTTTTTATACTAACAATCTGGTTTGTTTAGTGTTATCAATATAAAGTCGTTTTTTCAAGACCTTCTCTCTTACCTGTCTCATACTACGTTTTAATTTCAAAGAAACCCCGTCTCCCACGGGGTTTTTTTATGAGTAAGAATTAACTCATCCATAGTGTTACAGTACATAATTGCTTCCATTTTAATCCGTCTTTAATAAGAACAATAAGTATTGCGGATTCACATTCCATAAACGAAAAAAGCGCAGGCCCGAAAATCCGTGATGTCAGGGAGTGGCCCGTGGGCAAAGCCCACCGAAGCTCGAAGAGCGAAGGCGGGAAGGTTTGGATCGGATTTTCTTGATCTTTTGGTTCGTTTTGCATCAAGGCAAAATGAACATTAAACATACATGAATCTAGTTTCCCTCCAGCCATTTCTTAAACTCGGCTACTTTCTCACGACTTACGATAATCTCTTTATCTGTTTTCACAGCTTTTGTATTAATCTTTAATCGACTGTTAGAGTATACAGACACATTTTCAATCTCTTTAATATTGATAATAAATGTTCTATTAACTCTATAGAAATCAGCATCATCGATAAGGCTGCTTAAATCCTCCAGATTATAGTCAACGATATACTTTTTATCTTTATCAGTCACTAAGAATACATCTCTGCCCTCTGCGTAAAACAATGCTATATCATTGGTATTTACTGATTGAATATTATTTCCGAGTCGAACCAGAAAACGATCTTTCGCTTTTTTCTGAATAAAATTCTCTGAAACTTTTGCTACAATCTCCGGAGGTAGAAGGGCTGATTGAAATGAATTCAATTTTTTAATTGCCTGTGTTAAAGAGGTGAAGGTAATCGGTTTTAATAGGTAATCAACACTATTCACTTTAAAGGCATCAATCGCATATTCATCATAAGCAGTTGTAAAAATGATCGGTTTACTAACTTTTACCAGATTAAAGATCTCGAAGCTCAATCCATCAGTTAACTGAATATCCATAAAGATCACATCATATTGCGCGTCCTGGTTATTCGAAAACCATTGAACAGCTTGCTGAACACTAGATAATTTGGTAAGGATCTCGATGGTTGGATCATACTTAATGAGATACCTTCCCAGTTTCTCCAGCGCTAGTTTTTCATCTTCAATAATTACAACCTTCATTTACATTTAGTGTTTATGATATTAATTGAAGTTTAGGTAAAGTTAAAACTCTTTTGTTTTCATCTTCATGTGTGATCATGATCCTTTCTTCTGAATAGATTGAGTATGCGCGGATGATCTCAGATAGATTATCCTCATTAAAGCCTTTTGAGATCCGATCATTCGAACGATATTGGATATAAAGTTCATCATTCACATCTCTAATTTCAATAACTAATTTAAGACTATCTGAAAGAATTGTACTTCGTATTACTTCTTCAATGATCATTAGCAATGATCCCGGAACAACTAAGAATTCAGAATTGATAAACTTCTCAACCTGTACATTTCTATATGGTAAATGATTAAAAAGATCTTCAAGGTTTTGTAATGCTTCCAACTCTTCATCAATCGAAATTAGTTGTTTTGCTTTAGGCAAAAGAGGTATGGACAAAGGTTTACTAGTTTTTAATCTCTTAATAAATATCCAAATTGAACCATCACTATTCTTAATAATATGCTCAGGTTTTAAACATGCCATCTCATTGTATGGCAATCCAGTATAACAACAAAAAACAAACATGTTTTTAACCTGTTCAAGCCTTGCTTGCCTAAACTTATAATTTTCAAGCTGTTTCAATTCTTTAGGTGTTAGAAATACCACTTCGAGTTTTACAGGCTTAGGTTTATAGAGCATGAATGGATCTTTTGAAAGAAACCCATCATAAATAGCAAGTTTTATGATTTTTCTAAACCTTTGAATAGTTTTGTTGATTGTAATTTGTTTATGCTTCTTTTCAATCTTCAAATAATATTCAAACTCATCAATAAACTTTGGCTTAAGGTTTTTAAGTAAATAATCCTTTCTTTTGAAATGGTGTAAAATAAACCCTTCTAAGTGTTTTTTAGCTTCAATGAACTTAGAGTGCGTAGATGCTGAATACTCAACATCTATCAAACTTTTAAGCTTCTTGTTATGCATTTCAAACACTTCTAATATGGTTCGTTCAGCATCGCTATTCTCACCTCTATAAACTCTTAAGATGTCTTCTACATCAAATGAGGAATTCTTTAGTTTTAGTGTATAGAAAATCTCATTTATGTTATGCTTTATCTGCTCTAATTGGAGATTAACAAGTTCGCTTTCTTTAATTTTAGGGTTAATCCTCTGACTTAAATTAACCCAGTTATTAGGTTCAACAAAAAAACCTGTAGCAAACTCTATTCTTCTTCTTTTATAAGTAATTCTGCATTTTATAGCAGCCTTTCCGTTCTTATTTAACCTTGATTTGAGTATAATAAACAAGATATTTATAGTTTTATTTTTCATGAATATTTATTTATAGATTTTCACCTATGTACTGATGATTTGAAAATTTATTGCATTTATACAACTAGACTACAAAGCATTAAATCAGCACATTAACAGTTAAGTAAAATGTTTTTCTTATTTTTGAATTATTGAGATGCATCAATCATAATTCTATGGGATTCTTTAAAAAAACTTCTAAAAAGAAACTTCTTGGTGATCAAGCCAGAGGATTGGCAAATAAGATAGTTATCGAACGATTTAAACAAATAACCTCTGAAATTGAAATTAAAAGAATTACACGTGCATCTGATGTAAGCTTCCCTATTTTCCGTGCCATTCAAAATTAGATTTTTACAAGTGATTCCACGTTCATTTCCATAGGTGTTTTGTTCTTTAATGCATCATGTGGTCG
>PARP01000044.1 GCA_002711565.1 Bacteroidota bacterium | reverse complement strand
TACTCCATATGTGAAACTCAAGCAAGTTGCTTAAAACTAAAAAAACAAATAAAAAACTTGACTTTAACTTAGAATTCGAAGCACTAATAGCTAACAGCCAATAGCTAATAGCTGGATTAATCGCTTCGCGATTGATCCGCGGAGGGCGAGCCTCAAACAAAAAGCTCAATGCTACGCATTGGCTTATCTTATATATCTCGATTATAGAACAATTAGAATTAGAATTTATTAGGGATTAATCGCTGCGCGATTGATCAGTGAGGGGGGACTCAAAAGCCTGATGCTTCGCATCACATTCTTTTTTTGTATAATCCTTATGCTCGAGCAAGCTCGGCATTCGTTTATACAAAAAAAGCCTGAAACTATTTGTTTCAGGCTTTTGGGTGAAAGATGGGATTCGAACCCACGACCCCTGGAACCACAATCCAGTGCTCTAACCAACTGAGCTACTATCACCATGTAAATTGGGCTGCAAATATACGATATTAATTTTTATTAAATCAAAAGTTTTTTGAAAAAAATCGATCCGACATTCGAACGGGCAGTGCCTAGATTTTCATACATTTGTTTATGTCCATGAAACTCTTCTACAGAAAGAATAAATATGCCGATGGAGGTTCGCTAAATCGAATTGCAATTCGAAAACTTAAAGCGAACAAATTAGCAATGACAGCTTTCTATTTTATCTTGTTTGTTTCTATTCTTTCTACTCTTGGATATCTGATCACTCCCGACTCAACGCCCTATGCAAACCATCAGACTTTGGAGTTGGCGAGTTTAAAGCCTGGCGAACAGGTTCAATTCTTTTATCAAAAAAAAGATGTTGACACTAACAAGGTAAGCTTTTTACATAGGATGTTATATGGAAAGGAAAATCGATATCAAATGATCCCAATTAATAATTTCAAATATAAGGACAGCGTTGAAATTGAAATTGAACATTACACTAAAAGCGGTACAAACGGTCAAACATCCTCGTATCAATTTATCGATCCAAATCCCATTAAAACTAAAACCTTCTTACTTGGAACTGACAGATATGGTAGAGATTATTTAAGTCGATTAATTATTGGTGCTCGAGTTTCATTGTCAGTTGGATTTATCAGTGTTTTTATTTCTCTAGTTATAGGAATCACTTTAGGTAGTATTGCCGGATATTTTGGTGGCAAAGTGGACCATTTCATCGTATGGCTTATAAACGTAATTTGGTCGATTCCAACATTACTATTAGTAATCGCGATCACTTTTGCATTGGGAAAAGGTTTCTGGCAAGTTTTTATTGCAGTTGGACTAACCATGTGGGTTGAAGTTGCCAGAGTTGTGCGCGGACAAGTTCTAAGTTTAAAGGAAAAGGAATATGTTGAAGCCGGGACTGCATTAGGATTTAAAACTTCAAGAATAATCTTCAAGCATATCCTCCCAAATACAGTTGCTCCTGTGATCGTAATTTCTGCAGCAAACTTTGCCGCAGCTATTTTGATTGAGGCAGGACTTAGTTTTCTCGGTATCGGTATTCAACCTCCAATGCCTTCATGGGGAAGTATGATCAAAGAAAACTATGCTTATATCATTTTAGACTCAGCCTATTTAGCAATACTACCAGGAGTAGCTATAATGTTAATGGTGCTTGCTTTTATGGTGTTTGGAAATGGTTTGAGAGAGGCATTGAACGTTAAATCTCAACAGATCTAGCTAGAAATTACAATCTTCTGCAATCTTTCTACCACATTTACCTTTTAAGAAATTGAATTTTACACTGACATAAAAATCCATTCCATCGATATCGCCCAGACCCAGGAATGTACTTAGCTTATCCGTTCCAACAGTTAGGAAATAAAATCTTGCGGAGAAACCCATTCTCACTTTTTCCCATTCATGAAGCATGAAAGGCATTTGAAAACCTATATTCCGACCTTCATACCTAGGAGCTACTACGAACTGAGCAGGTTTTCGCAATTGCTGATCAGAAAACTTCAGAGGGATCAATAAATTTGAAGCCAAATACCATCTTTTCTTTATATGCCAGTCGAATTGAGTATTGAATGTTGTAGGCAGTCCTATATGGAATTTATCATCTGTAAGCGATGCTAAGGTATCGCCATAGAATCGATCACTGATCAGTCTGGTGATCTGGTTAATTGAACCATAGCTCACTCTATTGAAATTATCCCACACTACACCATTCTCATAAGTATGAACTTGTGCGTTTTTAGTATAGTTAACCCTACCAATGTCAAGGATTGACACTCCTAACTGATAAACATAGTCTTCGTAAGCTTGCTCACAGGCCTTGGTATATCTTCTTGAGGAATGGCCTTTCTTTTTCTTTTGATACGTAACTCCTATATCAATTCCGAACCCACTACCCTTAAATGCATCACCATCATCCGGGAAAGTATTCGAGTCATAATCTACTGGCAGTGAAACTCCTGCTCTAGCTTGAGTGTTTTCAATCACTAAGGTTCTATCATCCTGAATTCTGTATGCTAACTCGTCAACATCAAGAAACGAACCCATATAGCCATAGAGTCTTTTTACAGAGATTCCGGCACTCCAATGATCGCGATTATACTTATGAAACACATAGGCATAAGATAATCCGAATTCTAACCAGGATGCTGAAACATATCCAAAGTCTTTACGAGAATAATTAATATCTAACTGCTCGTCGAACCCAATACCTTCCTTAGCAAAGTTTGCTAGGTCATAAGGGATATTAAGGGAAGAACCAACATTTCTCCATCTTGTATATGCACCAAAAGCATGTTCATTAATTGCATAAAATCCGGATGGACCTCTTACTTCAATATCAAAGAATGCGAATACATCACGGGGTGTAGAATAGCGTTGCTCGTTGAATGTCCACTCACTATATGGAGGCAAATCATTATGCTCATTATAATAATCAAGAAAATAAAAGGCCTCATCAATTAAACTGAAAATATTATGCGACTCTTTCGGTATATACATATAGTTATTCTGAGCATAGATCCCTGCTGAAGCAAGATGAATATCCATATATAGTTTGGATGTAGTCATGTTTGCCGGATTCAGGAACATGCTCTGTGAACCGGCATAATTACCAATGATTGAGCCCCACATTTCCTGCGATTGAGCAGAGAAAGAGCCCATTATCAACATCATTAAAAGCCATATACGTATTTTCTTGAGGGTAGTCATTCGTATAATTTGAATAGTATAAAAGTAATCCAAAAATAAGCCTATAGAGCTAAACGCAGGAATCGGCCTCATATTTTAATGAACAAGATTTTTGTTAACTACATTTTTTTTGCAAAATAATTTTGATAATTATAAAAAAGTGTATCTTTGCAACCCGAAACACTAATTGCGGATGTGGCGTAATTGGTAGCCGCGCTAGACTTAGGATCTAGTGCCGAGAGGCGTGGGGGTTCGAGTCCCTTCATCCGCACCAATTTTAAGACCTTAGTATCAAGCCGATGCTAAGGTTTTTTATGTCCATAATTGCCTAATTAATAGCGTAATTTATATTATCTTTGCACCTCCATTTAAAAAAACAATTTTTCGATGAATATTACAAAAGAAAACACAGGCGATTTAACCGCTCTTATCAAGATTGAATTGACAGAAGCTGATTATAAAGATCAGGTTACTAAAGTGTTGAAAGATTATCAAAGAAAAGCGAACATTCCTGGTTTCCGTCCGGGTAAAGTTCCTTTTGGAATGATCAACAAAATGTATGCTAAGCCTGTTATGGCAGAAGAGATCAACAAAAAGGTATCAGAATCATTGAACCAGTATATCGTTGATGAAAAACTAGAGATCTTAGGATACCCACTTCCAAACACAGACAAGACTGAGGAAATCGACTTTGATTCTCAAAAAGATTTTGAATTCTATTTTGATATTGCATTAACTCCTGAATTCGAAGTAAAACTTAACGATAAACTAAAAGTAAATTATTACAACATCAAAGCTGATGATGATATCGTTGAGAAATATATGAAAGATCTTCAAAAACGTAACGGTCAGGTAACAAATCCTGAGGTTGCTGAAGAAACTGATGTTGTTAAAGGTAGTTTCGTTGAGCTAGACGAAAATGATAAAGTAGTTGAAGATGGTATTTCAAATACTGCTCCTATCGACATCGATACGATCAAACTTAAAACTGAAAAGAAAAAATTCGTTGGTAAGAAAGTTGGTGATGTGATCAAATTCAACCCAATGAAAGCTACTAAGAGCGCTGTTGATACTGCAACTATGTTAGGGATCAGCACAGCTCAAGCCGAAGAAATTAAAACAAAATTTGAATTCACAATTACAGAGATCACTCGTACTGCATTAGCAGAATTGAACGAGGAATTCTTCAAAATGATCTATCCTCAAGATGAGATCAAAGACGTTGATGGTCTTAAAGAAAGAATCAGAAAAGATGCTGAAGGTTCATTTGTAGCTGAAGCAGATCGCCAATTCATGAACAGTGCAGTAGAAGCATTGGTCGATGAGGCTAAGATCGACCTTCCTGATGAATTCATGAAACGTTGGTTATTAGAAAGCAACCAAGGTAAAGTTACTGCTGAGCAATTAGAAGTCCAGTATGATAACTACGTTAAATCATTAAAATGGCAATTAATTGAGAAAGTTCTTATCAAAGATCATCAATTAGAAGTTAAAGAAGAAGATGTTAGAAATCATATCAAATCTTACTTCCAAAACATGTCACCTGAAGCTCAAAACGAAGAAGCAGATAACCGTATGAATGAGATCGTTAACTCTATCATGCAGAACCAAGACGAAGTAAAACGCGTTTACGATCAGCTTTATGATGCAAAGCTTTCAGAACTTTTCAAAGCAAACTTAAAACTCGTTAATAAGAATATTAGTTACGAAGAATTTGTTAAATTAGCTACACAAATTAATTAATTCCTTGATTATGAATCCAAACGAATTCAGAAAGTATGCAATGAAAGAGCGAGGGATCAGTAGCTTAACTCTCGATCGCTATAATTCTGCATACAATAACTACATTTCACCTACGATCATCGAAGAACGTCAGATGAACATCGCAACCATGGACGTTTTCTCGCGTCTGATGATGGATCGTATTATCTTTTTAGGTGTTCCTATTAATGATTACGTTGCAAATATTATACAAGCACAATTACTTTTCCTAGAATCAGTAGATGCTAAGAAAGATATTCAAATCTACCTGAATACTCCTGGTGGATCTGTTTATGCCGGATTAGGGATCTATGATACAATGCAATACATCAGTTCTGATGTTGCAACGATCTGTACAGGAATGGCAGCTTCTATGGGAGCAGTTCTTCTTTGCGCAGGTGAAAAAGGAAAACGTACAGCATTGAAACACTCTCGTATCCTGATCCACCAACCTATGGGTGGTGCGCAAGGACAAGCCTCTGACATTGAGATCACTGCTAGAGAGATTCAAAAGCTTAAAAAAGAATTGTACGATATTATCGCTGAGAAATCAGGGCAAACGTATAAGAAGATCTGGAAAGATGCAGATCGTGACTACTGGATGACTTCAGTTGAAGCCAAAGAGTATGGAATGATCGACGAAGTATTACAATCGAAAAAATAGATTTTTAAATGGCAAAGCAATCAGATATTTGCTCTTTCTGTGGGAGAGATAAGTCCGATACCGGAGTTTTAATTACCGGAATGGATGCACATATTTGCAATCACTGTATCGAACAGGCTACAGAGATCGTAAAGGAAGAATTGAAGGCGAAAGAGAAAGAAGCATTTTCAAGCTTAGAACTTCATAAACCTAAAGAGATAAAAGAATATCTCGATCAATATGTTATTGGTCAGGATGAAGCCAAGCGAGTTTTATCTGTTGCTGTATACAATCATTATAAGCGAATTACCCAACCAGAAGACATCAAAAATGAGATCGAGATCGAAAAATCGAATATCATTGTCGTGGGTGAAACGGGTACCGGTAAAACTTTACTTGCCCGTACGATCGCTAAATTTCTTGACGTCCCTTTCTGTATAGCTGATGCTACAGTTCTTACTGAAGCCGGTTATGTAGGATAGGACGTTGAGAATGTATTAACCCTTCTGCTACAAGTTGCAGATTATAATGTAGCTGCTGCAGAAAGAGGTATCATTTTCATTGATGAGATCGATAAGATCGCTCGTAAAAGCGATAATCCATCCATCACTCGTGATGTTTCCGGAGAAGGTGTTCAACAGGCACTTCTTAAACTTCTTGAAGGTTCTAAAGTAAATGTTCCACCTCAAGGAGGAAGAAAACATCCGGAACAGAAAATGATCCAGATCGACACCAGAAATATCTTATTTATTTCCGGTGGCGCATTTCAGGGGATCGACAAGATCATTGGCTCAAGAATGAAAACCAACATGATCGGTTATAGTGCAGACCCTGAAAAAGACATGATCGATAAAGAGAACTTACTTCAGTATATTTCTCCTTCTGATCTTAAAAAATATGGATTGATCCCAGAAATCGTAGGTCGACTTCCACTCCTATCCTACTTAAACCCACTCGACAAAGAAGCTCTGAAACAAATCCTTACCGAACCTAAGAATTCATTGGTAAAGCAATTCCAGAAATTATTCGAAATGGATAAGATCAAATTGGTTATCGATGAAGAGGTATTGGATTTTATTGTTGAGAAATCGATTGAATTCAAATTAGGAGCTCGTGGTCTTCGTTCGATTATTGAAGCAATTCTAACAGATGCAATGTTTGAACTTCCTTCTGAAAAGAACAGAAAGAAATTGCATGTTGACCTAGCATATGCTCAATCTAAATTCAATAAAGCGAATCTCACGAAATTAAAGGTAGCTTAATTATTTCCCTCTTCCCTGAAGAACTATTAATACTGTATAGATCAGTATCTTGAAATCTAAAGCCAGAGATATGTTTTCTATATACAACAGATCATATTTCAATCGATCAATGATCTCATCCACACTGGATGCATAGCCGTATTCAACCTGCCCCCATGAGGTAATTCCTGGCTTAATATTGTGTAATAAACGGTAATGCGGAGCTCGCTTAACAATTTCTTCGATATAGAAAGCTCTTTCAGGACGTGGTCCAACGATCGACATCTCACCTATGATCACTGAATAGAACTGAGGAATCTCATCAATACGTGTTTGACGTAAAAATTTACCGAAAGGTGTAATCCTTGGATCATCTTTAGAAGATAATTGAGGACCATGCTTTTCAGCATCATTAAACATTGTACGGAACTTTCTCATTTTAAAAGGCTTCCCTTTAAATCCAATACGTTCCTGCGAATATATAATTGGTCCTTTAGATCCAAATTTAATAGCAACTGCAGTGATCAGGCATACCGGAGATAATAGAATCAATGCACATATGGAAGCAACGAGATCCATTGCTCTTTTCAAAACACTTTGCCAAACAGGCAATTGCTCAGGCGAGATCTGAATTAAAGGTTTTTGGAACATTGATGAAACCCGAACTGAACCCAGAAGAAAATCTTGCATATCAGGAATGATCTTAATGATCGTACTTAAACCTTCTACTTGTGAAAGTATGGTTTCAACAACCGCACGTTCATCTCTTTCGATGGCGATCAGAACCTCCTCGATCTTATGTTCAAGAATGATCTTACGAAGATCCTTATAAGACCCCAAATGTTCTAAATGCTTTTCAATAGAATAAGAATCCGATTCAAAAGCATTCACAAATCCTACGATCAAATTACCAGATGATTTCTCCTCACGCTCCAAATCTTCGTAAAGTTTAATCGCTTTACCATTATTTCCAACGATCAAAGTTTTGAAACCGAGCTTCCGTTTATGGATCTTCTTGGTAGCCAGAGTAGTGATAAATAATCTAGGGAAATAAGTTATACCGAAATGCAATGCAAAGTAAACAAAGAAGGCTCCGACATATTTCTGAACATTCACTAATTCTTCAGTGATCAGAATAATAAAGAACATGAACATTATTCCAATAACCACGATTTGAATGGTTTGTGATAGTTCCAATAGTCTTGATTTTCGATAGATTCTCCGGTAAGTTCCAATAATAATATATAAAAGAATCCAATAAATTGGGATTACAAAGAATTTCAGAAAAATTGGTTGTTGATGGAAAAGATGACTGATCCAACCATCACCTAGCAATTCAAACAGTTCTGAATAGTTCAAACTAAAAATACTCCAGGCTAATATTGCTGTAATATAATCCGTTATTAGATATTTAAAAGTTTGAAGTTTTCGATTCATCTGCACAAAATTAACAAATAGTCAGGAATGTCACCTAACTTCTACTCTACTTAAAATCAGCTTGCTAAAGATTATTTGCTGCTAAGTTGATCTTTGAAACGATCAGATTAGATAATTCGAGTGCTTGGTAGCTTTCTTCTATAGTAATATTAGTTTCAGCCTTCGTTTCAATTGAGCTTATAAAGCTAAGAAATTCTTTCTCAAAACCAGCATTATTAGCGTTTTTTACACTAGAATTGATCTGGTGCTCAGATTTGCCCTTGCTCTTTTGTCCAAAGTCTATCACTTTAATACTTTGATTCAGATAATCGATTTGAACTTGTTGATTTCGCTGGTGAATGATCGTACTCACAATCTCATTTTCAGCCACGGTTGATGCGGATAAATTTGCAACACAACCATTATCAAATTCCAGTCTCACACTTGCCAGATCAATTGAGCCATTTACGGTATTAAATCCATGTGCATTGATCTTCTTTACGGGAGAACCTGTGAGGCTTAGAATTAGTTCAAGATCTTTGATCATCAGATCATGAACTACGTGAGATTTTCCTTCAATTTCATTTATTTTCCTCACACACTCGATAAGAAAGGGTTGCTGAACATAAGATTTTGCCAACATAAAAGTTTGATCGTAACGGGCAGACTCAGCCAACTGCATTTTTACATTAGCTTCTTTTGATAAATTGATCAGGTAATTTGCATCTTCGAGGTTTCCAAGCACAGCTTTATTGAGGAATAAATGCTTAAATCGCTTTAAGGCATAAGAGGCATATCTGAATACATCCTTACCTGAATCAATAACATCAACAACATCTACGGCATTAATAAACAACTCAAAATCAGTAAATTTCCTTATGGCTTTATGTATACCATATTTTTGGTAGGATGATTGCGCAGGTTCATAAAAACCCACCAACTCACAATCCGGCAGTTTTTGCACAACATCTATATGACTGTGTGCCAGCTTATCAAAACCTAGAAGGCCAATTTTTAACATGTACCGGATCTTTTTTAGCAAAACTAATTTTTTTAAACCTCCATGAATTAGTATTTTCGCGATAATTATTAACCGATAATTCTTCATAAAGTAAGAACATAGAATCGATGATCGACAACTATCGCCATAAAGGATTAAGGAAACAGCTGGTTTCAACAGTTAAACAGAAAGGAATAAAGGACGAAGCGATATTGAATGCAATTGAAAGCATTCCTCGTCATTTTTTTATGGATTCTTCATTTTTAGAGTTTGCTTATCAGGATAAAGCTTTTCCTATTGGATCCGGGCAAACAATTTCTCAACCCTATACTGTAGCATTCCAAACAGAATTATTGGAAGTAAAAAAAGGTGACAAGATCCTTGAAGTGGGAACGGGTTCGGGATATCAGGCATGTGTATTAGTTAAACTTGGTGCAAAAGTTTTCACAATTGAGCGACAAAGAAAGCTTTATCAGAAGACCAAAGAATTTTTACCTAAGATCGGTTATCGCCCAAAGATGTTTTATGGAGATGGTTATAAAGGACTACCAACATTTGCACCTTTTGACAAAGTGATCATTACAGCCGGAGCACCTTATGTACCTCAAGATCTTTTAGATCAAATGAATATTGGTGGTATCATGGTAATTCCTGAAGGTGAAGGTGAGGTTCAAACAATGAAGCGAATCACAAAGATTGGTGAATCTGAATATAAAACTGAAGAGTTTGGTAGTTTTAAGTTTGTGCCATTACTTCAGAATAAAGCTAATGACTAGCTAAGATCTTTAAGCTTTCCTGCAATTTACCTTCCATCGGTAGCATACCATCGATCCAATTGATAGTAACACCTTGTTTTTCCATCCTTCTAAACCAGGTCATTTGCCTTTTTGAGAACTGATGAATCGCAGAGTTAAGTTTCTGGAACATATCATTCTTTTCGATCTCTCCAATCACGTATTGAGTCAGGTATTTATATTCAAGTCCGTAAAACATTAGTTGCTCTGCTGAAACTCCAGACTTCAACAAACTCTCGACTTCAGCTGTCATCCCTTCCTTCAATCTGCGTGTAAGTCTTCTTGTTACTCTTTCACGAACCACTTCCCGTTCTAGTTTAATTCCAAAAACCACATGATCCATCTTGGGAAATGGAGTGGACTTTATTCTTGGACTTAACATAGCGATCTCCACAGCTCGTAATAATCGTTTTCTATTATCGAGATCGGTGGTATTATGAGGAACATCTAAAGACTTTAGTATACTGATCAGCTGTTTGTCAGTCATTCCTTCAAGTTCTTTTCTCAACTCCTGATCAACAGGAACTTCTTTAAGATCATAAGCCTGAACAACGGAAGATAAATACATTCCGGTTCCACCACATTGAATTGCGATCTTACCTCTAGTGATGATGTCCTGATATGCTTTAAGAAAATCTTTTTGGTATTCATAAACATTATATTCATAACCGGGATCCTTAATATCAACTAAATGATAAGGCACAGTATATCCATCAATCGTATAGTCTTCAATATCTTTTCCGGTTCCAAGATCCATTCCACGATAGACCTGACGAGAATCTGCACTAATGATCTCAGCGTCGATCAGTTTTGCTAAATGTGCCGCGAATGTAGTTTTCCCGGTTGCGGTTGGACCTAATATAGTGATCAATTTATCCATTCTCTTTCTGATAGATTTCTTCAATAGTTTGTAATGCATCGCGAACGATATTCAATTCTTCAACATCACTATTCGTAAAGCTAAGTTCATTAATTCTGAATTTCTTTACAACTTCAGGGTAAAATTTATTCAGATGAGATATTAACTCTAGTTCTTCTTTATGCTCGGTTTTCTTTTGCTCCGATTTCAGGAATTGAAGGATTCTTAATCCATCCACTTTATCCCAGCATTTCTTCACAAATTGCACTTCTGTTTTGCTATTTTTACGAAGTGGTTGCATCCAGAGCCTTGATCCGAATTGTGAGTTCAAAAATGGTTTCATTGGAAATTCGCAATCTTCAGTAAAACATTTTCCAAAAAGATCAAAGCTTTGTTTTACCTCATTGAATAATGTTTCTGAATATATCGGATAGCTACTCCAATCACCACTTTGTCCTTTGATCAAAGCAGGTCCAGTTCCAAAGAACACCCTATCGGAATAACGTGATGACGGAAATACTTTCTCTGAATTCCACATAATCAGAGAGCCAAATTTTGTAAGCTTTTGCAGAAAGTAGAAATCCTCACCACTTTTATGTGGAGTAATTCCTCCTATGCGTTTATAAGCCCATACAGGGCAAGCCATTGCAGACCCAAGTGCTGTATACCTATACGGATTATTAATCCTCAACATATTGATCGAATAATATCTCATATAGATCTCATAATGAAGAATATTTCGATCATTCTCCTCATCCCCACTTAATGGATGATAATATGGATTTGCCAAACCAACACTTTTTGGATTTTTTTCAAACTGATCTATAATTGAACTTAGATAATCCGGAGAATAAATGCTATCTGCATCAACACTTACAATAATATCATGATCCATAGCTTTAGAAGCGATCCCATCCATACAGCGTTTTCTGGCCCATCCTATTCCATACTTCTTCTTATCCCAACCACTACCTTTTGCGCTTTTATCAATTATTTGAATATCAAAAGACTTGACCTTTGATAAAAAATCAATACTCTGCTGATTATCTTCACACAAAATCCTTTTTTGCGCATCTTCCCACCAGGAATCAGGCTGATTTACACAAACTACCAATTCAAAATCTGAATACGATTGATTTTCAAGACATTTTACAAATCTTTCCAGATTCTCGAATTCATTTAAAACAGGTAATGCGATATAAACTTTAGGCTTCATCTTAATTTCAATTTCAAAGGTATAGAAAAAGCTTAGCTTAATGAAAGCATTAAATTGACTACTTTTGCAAACGTAAAAAATGAGCATGTTTATTCAGGAGTACATACCATATTATAAAAGGAATCTAAAGGTTGCCGTACCGGTAATGCTATCACAGGCAGGACAGGTATTAGTGCAACAAATAGATAATATGATGGTAGGTGCTGTTGGTACAAACGAACTTGCTGCTGCATCTTTTGCTAATGCTATTTTTTTCCTTGGGATGGTAATAGGAATGGGGATTTCGATGGGCTTAACACCACTTGTTGGGCATGCATTCGCTGCCAATAAAAAAGATGAGACATCCAGTTTGCTTCTAAATTCAAGTGCTACGAATTTCTTAACAACGATATTACTTTTCACTGCTATGTATTCCATCTCTTTTTTGATGAAGTATATGGGACAAAGTGAAGAAGTATTGAATCTTGCAATACCTTATTATCGCATTTCCGTATTTTCCATTATCCCGTTTATGCTTTTCTTTACGATGAAGCAATTCGCTGAAGGTATTGGGAATACAATTAATGCAATGATCATTACATTGATTGCCAATGTTGTGAACTTCGTTGCGAACTACATCTTGATCTTCGGGAAACTAGGTGCGCCTGCATTAGGCTTAACCGGAGCTGGAATTGGTACATTAATCGCTAGGAGTGTTATGGCTTTGCTGTTTCTTTATATGTTTTTTAACGGCAAAACTTTCGTTCATTATACCAAAGCAGCAATAAAACAAACAATCCGAAAAGAACAGATCATAAAGCTTTTTAATGTTGGCTTTCCTATTTCGATACAAATTGTATTAGAAGTTGCAGCATTCGCACTTGGTGCTATCATGATCGGGTGGTTAGGAGCTGTACCGTTGGCTGCACATCAAATCGCTATCGGCCTGGCAAGTGTCACCTTTATGATCGTAACAGGAATTGGTTCAGGAACTACTATTAGAGTTTCGCATCAATATAGTGTAAAAGCTTATGATGAAATGAAAAAGGCTGCAAATGCATCCATACATCTGGTTCTGGGATTTATGACAATCACCTCTATCCTTTTTATAGCTTTAAGAAACTACCTACCATTTTTATATACTACCGATCCAGAAGTTATAGCCCTGGCATCACAATTATTGATCATGGCAGCTGCATTCCAGATCTTTGATGGATTACAAGTTGTTATGCTGGGAGCATTACGTGGATTAGCAGATGTTAGATATGCTATGTGGATCGCATTCATCTCATATATTATTATCAGTTTACCTCTAAGTTATCTTGTTGGTTTCATATTCAAATGGGGTGCAATGGGCGTATGGACAGGATTGGTTGTAAGCCTTGGAATAGCATCTTTACTTTTCGTAAGAAGATTCAATACCTTATACATCAGATTAAAATAATTTTTTTGAAAAAATCAAAAATGCTTGATTTTCAAATAAAATTGTATATTTGATTAAACTATTTTAATTTAATCTAAATTATCATTAGCCATGTTTGAGTCTAACGAGGTCCTTCAAAAGCTTCCCAAGCACCTGCTAAACCTTATCATTGATCAACCTTATAATGAGTATACATCCCAGGATCATGCTGTCTGGAGATATGTGATGCGTAAAAATGTTGAGTATCTCGCTAAAGTTGCTCATGGCTCATATCTTGACGGATTAAGACGTACAGGTATCAGTATTGATCAAATTCCTCATATGTATGGAATGAACAGGATCCTCAAAGAAATTGGATGGGCTGCAGTTGCTGTTGATGGATTTATTCCTCCGGCTGCATTCATGGAATTTCAAGCATATAATGTTTTGGTAATTGCAGCAGATATACGACCGATCGACCAGATCGAATATACTCCCGCACCGGATATCATTCATGAAGCTGCAGGTCATGCCCCAATTATTGCAGACCCGCAATATGCTGAATACTTAAAACTTTTTGGACATTATGGATCGAAAGCATTTTCTTCTCCGAGAGATATAGAGATCTATAAAGCAGTTCGTCACTTATCAATTCTAAAAGCGGATCCAAACACAAAATCCAAAGACATTGAAAAGGCAGAAGAACGACTATTTGCCTTTGAAAAGAATGGTGATGAATTATCTGAACTGGCGAAGATCAGGAATTTGCATTGGTGGACAGTTGAATATGGGTTGATCGGTACTTTAACCCGCCCTAAACTATATGGCGCAGGTTTATTATCATCCATTGGAGAAAGCTATCATGCATTGAGTGATCAGGTTAAGAAACTTCCATATACAATAGAAACAGTTGATTACTGTTTTGATATTACAACGATGCAACCTCAGCTATTTGTTACTCCAGACTTTCCTCATCTTACAGATGTTTTAATGTCGTATGTTAAGTTAATGGCATTAAGCAATGGTGGATTATGTGCGTTGAAAAAAGCTGTTAATTCAGAGCAAATAGGTTGCGCAGAGTATGATACAGGCATGCAAGTTTCCGGTGTATTCTCGAGATATATTGATACTGATCAGCAATTGGCTTATATAAATACAAACGGTCCAACTAGTTTATCATATCAAAACAAAGAAATTGATGGACATGGAGTTAAGTATCACTCTGAAGGCTTTGGATCACCAGTTGGTAAAGTAAAAGGTCTTGAACATAAACTTGAAATGCTAACAGATGAGGAACTCGAAAGAAATGGATTCCGAATCGATCAGGAATGCTCTTTTGAATATGAATCAGGCGTTAAGGTAAATGGCATATTAAGGAAGGTTATGCGTGAAGATTGCAAGATCATATTGCTAACTTTTGATCAATGTACTGTGACATATAAAGGCGAAACTCTATTTGATCCAAGTTGGGGAGTTTATGATATGGCGGTTGGACAAAAGATCGTTTCCTGTTCACGTGGTCCTGCAGATCCTGAAAGTTATGGTTATACTTATCCTGTACCTAAAGAAAAGACTCATAAGATCTCGTATAGTGATGAAGCTAAATTAGTTCATGAGCAGTTCAGCAAAGTGAGAGATATGCGTGAAGGCAGAACCACCACTCAGGATTTCAATGAGTTTAAATCTCATCTTTCAAAGAACTGGCTACTTACACTTGAAGTCCTTGAATTAATTAAAGTCTCGGATGCAGATCAGAAATTTATTAATGAAGTAGAAACTCAACTTCAAGCATTTAAAAAAGATAAAGATTTACAGAAATTGGTTGATGATGGAATAAAGATCATCGAGCAAAACACACTTGCCAGTTAAATACACATCAATACTTTAAGTGCTTTCTCTACATCTCCTATTCGAATTAATCGCTTTACATAATATTGCAATTCATTGGAAACATTGACTGCATTCTTGATGACTGCCTGTACTTCTACTGCTTCCTTTGTAGTTAAGATTTCTTCAGGACTAGGCAATTGAGTTAGGCTTCCCAATTTACCAAGATCATTTCCTGAAAGAATATGGCTATTTTTAACATAATCTGGTAATGCATCATAACCTATACCCGGAATTGCACCAGGTTTAGTTACTTTAAAAATAGATTCGCCATTTGTTCTTGAATACAGATCACCTCCAAGTCGACCTACCAAGTCAATCTTTTCCTGATCTATTTCCCCATCCCTATCCAGAATATCATCTTTTACATGTATTCTGATGATCTCGCAGATCACAAGATTACCTGCTCCGGGTTCCTGACTGAGTTCAATGATCTCTTTCACTTTACATTCATAAGAAACGGGAGACTCTAAGACTCTTTTTGGTTTAACCAGTTCAGAATCAACAGGTGTTAAGCCTGATTTAATATATTCATCAACTCCTTTATCGTATTCACCACTGCTCAAACTCATTTGCTCAACCATATCGAAGTTCACAGTATTGATCACTACTTCAGGTACTTCCTTTAGATTCTCATAAGTGTGTTTCGTAGTATTATCTCTTCCTCTGCGAGAAGGTGAAAAGACAAGAGTTGGAGGATTGATCCCAAAAGCATTAAAAAAGCTAAACGGTGAAAGATTGTGATTCCCATCCTTATCCACTGTTGAGGCAAAAGCAATTGGACGTGGGGCCACAGAACTCAAAATTATTCTGTGTAATTCAGGTAAGCTTATATTTTTAGGATCAATTATCATACTATTTTGCAGCTAAAATTTTACAACTAACATCACCAAAGCCAATTCTCACCTCATCATTCTGCGCATAGGCCTTCATGATAACAGTATCATTATCCTGTATGAAAGTACGTTCAGAACCATCCTGCATTTTTAATGGCTTGGTTCCTTTCCATGCGAGTTCGAGCATAGAACCGTAAGAATCTTCTGTCGGACCACTTATCGTTCCTGATGCGCACATATCACCTACATTCATATTACAACCATTCACAGCATGATGTGTTAATTGTTGTGCCATGCTCCAGTAAAGATATTTCATATTTGAATGGCAAACTTTGTTCATTGATTTACCAGTATTGATATGAACTTCTAACTCGACATCCAGATTATGCTTGCCATCATGCTCAAGATAAGGCAATACTTTTGGCTCCTGAACAGGACCTTTAACTTTAAATTGTGACAATGCTTCCATTGTTACGATCCATGGTGAGATCACAGATCCAAAGCTTTTGCCAAGGAATGGCCCAAGCGGAACATACTCCCATTTTTGAATATCTCTGGCTGACAAATCGTTAAAGATCACTAAACCAAAAATGTGATCTTCGGCATTATCAATTGGAATTTGCTCACCTAATTGGGTTTGCTTCCCTAAAACAAAACCCATTTCCAACTCAAAATCGACTAAACGAGATGCGCCATAAGAAGGTAATTCTTCATCATTCTTTTTGGTTTGTCCGTATGGACGATGAATTGGCGTACCTGATATTACAATTGAAGAACTTCTTCCATGATAACCAACCGGAATATGCTTCCAGTTTGGTAATAAAGCTTTATCCGGATCACGGAACATCATACCTACATTCGTTGCATGCTCAATACTCGAATAGAAATCGGTATAATCACCAACATGAACCGGCATGGCCATGATCAATTCATCGACAGAAAAGATAATTGCTTTTTTAGCCTCAACATTGTCATTAAGTTCAATATTGTCCTTTGAGAATAGTTCGGCTATACGTTCACGAACCTTATTCGTAGTAGGTTTTCCCAAGGAAATAAAGTCGTTCAACGTATCCTGATAAAATACATTTAAATCATCTATCTCAAGATTATCAAAAAAACCATGATCTGCCATTGCTGCAAGATCAATTCCATGATCACCTATTCTACTGAAAGGACGAGCAGCTGTATCTTTAGTACTCGCGATACCGAAAGGGATATTTTGAATTGGGAAGTCGCTTTCTTTGCTGTCTTCCAGCCATGATGTTAAATTATTTGTGATCTGCATTTATAAAGTCCCTCTGTTTTGTTGTTCACGTTCAATAGCTTCAAATAAAGCTTTAAAATTTCCTTTTCCAAAAGATTTCGCACCTTTTCGCTGGATGATCTCATAGAATAAAGTTGGTCTATCCTGTACAGGTTTAGTAAATAACTGAAGCAAATAACCTTCGTCATCCCTATCGATAAGAATACCAAGCTCCTTTAATGGTTCAAGATCTTCATCGATCTCTCCTACCCTATCAAGTACATCATCATAATAAGTTGCAGGAACATGAAGGAATTCAACACCTCTGTCCCTTAGTTCAGAAACCGTATGAATGATATTATCAGTTGCCATCGCAACATGTTGCACTCCTGCTCCGTGATAGAACTCAATATATTCTTCAATTTGTGACTTTTTGCGTCCGTCTGCAGGTTCGTTGATCGGGAATTTAATACGATCATTTCCATTTGCAACAACTTTACTCATCAATGCTGTATACTCTGTTGAGATATCTTTATCATCAAAAGAGATCAATTGTCGGAAGCCCATTACATCTTTATAGAAATCAACCCATTTATTCATTTGGCCTAATTCCACATTTCCAACCATATGGTCGACATACTTAAGTCCTACATCACTCGGTTTATAGGCTGGATTCCATGCTCTAAATCCTGGCATAAAAACGCCTTTATAATTTTTGCGTTCAATGAAATAATGTATGGTTTCACCATAAGTATGGATCCCGGATTTGATGATCTCACCAAATTCATCTTCCATTCTTGTTGGTTCGAGGTATGGTTTTGCTCCTCTTTTAACTGTTTCATTAAATGAATAGGTAGCATCATCTACCCATAGCGCAACAAACTTAACACCATCACCATGGTCATCACAGTGACGTGCCAGATCAGAACCTTTATGTAAAGGTGAAGACAACACAAAAGTGATCTTGTCTTGCTTTAATACATAAGAAGTCTTCTCTTTATTTCCGGTTTCTAGTCCGCTATAAGCTAAAGGTTGAAACCCAAAGGCAGTCTGATAATAATGGGCCGCCTGTTTGGCGTTTCCCACATAATACTCAACGAAATCTGTTCCGTTGATCGGTAAAAAATCTTTTTCGCTCATAATAAAAAACAAGGTGTTTTATACGATCCAGCTCTTATAATAATCAGGATCTTCGAGTTCTAATGCTTGCTCTGTAAGTTTTAATGGCTTAAATGTATCCACCATTACAGCCAACTCTTTGGTTTCCTTAGCACCAATACTTTTCTCAACAGTTCCCGGATGTGGGCCATGCGGTATTCCTATTGGATGAAGCGTGATCTGTCCACGTTCTACATGTTTTCGACTCATAAAATCACCATCAACATAATATAGAACCTCATCAGAATCTACATTTGAATGATTGTATGGAGCAGGAATTGCTTCAGGATGATAATCATATAATCGAGGAACAAAAGCACACATCACAAAGTTATGCGCTTCGAACGTTTGATGAACAGGAGGCGGTTGATGTACTCTACCTGTTATCGGTTCAAAATCATGGATAGAAAAAGCATAAGGATAATGGTTCCCATCCCAGCCGATCAGATCAAATGGATGATGATCGTAATGATAAGGGAAAATATGATCGTCTCTTTTGATCAATACTTTAAAATCACCTAATTCATCATTACATACTAAGTTCTCTGGCTGACGAATATCTCTTTCACAGAATGGAGAATGTTCGAGTAGCTGTCCAAATTTATTAATATATCTTTTGGGATATCGAATTGGTGAGAATGATTCGACAATAAAAAGCCTATTATTCTCATCTTTAAACTCAAACTGATAAATCGTTCCTCTAGGAATTACTAAATGATCTCCATATCCGAACTTAAGATCTCCATAAATTGTTTTTAAGACCCCACTTCCTTCATGTATAAAGATCACTTCGTCAGCCTGTGAGTTCTTAAAGAAGTAATCTTTCATTGAATTCTTCGGTGCAGCAACATGAATATATACATCATTATTGACTAATACCGGCACACGGGATTTCAGATAATCGTCTTCGGGTTTCACATTGAACCCATTAAAAGAACGATGTTGCATATTGTGATTCACAGCTACCTTTGGAGCAACTGAATAGGCATCTTCAACTTCCAATACATTAGTTGGAGGATAGGCATGATACACGAGGCTGTACACATCCGAAAACCCTTCGGTCGACACTAATTCCTCTGCATATAAATTCCCATCTGGTTTTCTAAAGATCGTATGCCGCTTAGGAGGTATCTTACCAAGCTTATGATAATGAGGCATATACTTTTAATTTTTATTTAGACTGTTTCTATATTATATACAAAGATAATAAATCTGAACGACTTTCTCTAATTGAAAGTGGCTATAATTTTGACTTTTTCACTTCGAAAAAATGTTTCACTGCTTCATTGTTACATTGTTATATTGCTGAATTGCTAAATTGCTGAATTGCTAAATTGTTGAATTGCTAAATTGTTGGATTGCTAAACTGTTAAACTAGTATTATTCAATTTATAAATTTCCTAGTTTCTAAATTTCCTAGTTTCTAAATTTCAATGTTACATTGTTTCTTTTGATGATGCTTGTTTAAATTATTATCATGCAAACGTTTTAACGTTTAAACGTTTGAACGTCTTAACGTTTCGACCAAACCTCATCAATCCTCTACACAATACTTGTAGAATTAGAATCATCTCTCTACATTTACAATCTCAAAAATTAACGTAATTACTATGAAAACTAGATCATTATTAGTGACTTTTATAATGCTGTTTGCATTATCTACTCAACTATTAGCTCAGGATGGCATGTGGATGCCCCATCAAATGAAAATGTTAAACCTTCAGAAGCAAGGTTTACAAATGAATCCGGATGATCTCTTTAAAAAGGATGGAACCGGTTTAATGAGTGCAGTAGTACACCTTGGTGGTGGAACAGGTGAATTTGTTAGTAAAGAAGGATTGATTTTAACGAATCATCATGTTGCTTTTGGTGCAATTCAAAGAGCTTCAGATACTGAAAATGATTATATCAAGCATGGATTTATTGCTTCAACAAAGGAAAAAGAAATTCCTGCCTTAGGATATATTGCAAATGTTCTTTTAGGTTATGAAGATGTTACTGACAAAGTAATGAAGGTGTTAAAACCTAAAATGACTTTTGAAGAAAAACATAATGCGATCAATAAGATCAAGAAAAAACTTATTGAAGCTGCAGAAAAAGAAGGAAAAGACATTCAGGCAAGATTCTCTTCTATGTATAGTGGTAATAAATACTACTTATTCCGTTTCAAGCATATTAAAGATGTTCGTTTAGTATATGCGCCTCCTCGTGATCTTGGAAACTATGGTGGTGATATCGATAACTGGATGTGGCCTCGTCATACCAACGACTTTACCTTCTTAAGAGCTTATGTTTCTCCAGAAGGAGAAGGTGCAGCTTTTAGTAAAGAGAATGTACCTTACAAGCCAAAATCTGTAATGAAAATCTCTTTAGATGGATTGAAAGAAGGTGATTTCACTTTTGTGATGGGATATCCTGGGAGAACATACAGAAACTATACACATCAGGAAGTTGTAAATAGCTTAAATACATTAAAGTCAAGACTTAATGATTATTTAGCAAACATTGCATTTTACGAAGCTGAAGGAGAGAATAATCGCGAGATAGAGATCAAATATGCTAGAACTGTAAAAGGAATGCATAATGCTCGTAAAAATTACCAGGGAAAACTTGAAGGTTTTGAAAAGATCAATCTATTAGGAAAAAAGAAAGATCAGGAAGCTGAAGTTGCTGAATGGATCAAAACAAATGCTAAATCAGAATACACAACAGCATTAGCAGATTTTGAAACATATTTAAATTCGTATGATCAGTGGTCGAGTAAGAATACACTTACTAAAAACATGGTAAGTAGCAGATTTAGTTCAACGATCCTTGCTCAAGCACACTATGTATATAGAGTAAGTGTTGAACGTCAGAAAAAAGACAGCAAACGTCCTGCCGCCTATCAAAATAAGAACTGGGATGATCTTAAGCGTAGAAATCTACTTACAGAAAGAGGTTATGATCTTACGACCGACAGAAAATTCTTAAAATTCAGATTAAAGCGATTAATGAATGAACCATTCGAAAACATGCCACAGGCTGTTAAAGATCTAATGGCTAAGAAATCAGAAGCTGCTATTGATAAATACGTTGATTATTTATATGACAATACAAAACTTGGTGATCCTCAAGAGCGAGCTAAAATGCTGGAAATGTCTCCGGAGGAACTTATGAACTTGAACGATCCTATGATCAAACTTGCGGCTGAATTAGAAAAAGAATTAAAGGTTGTTCGCAAGGAAACCAAAGCAAAAGATCAGGAATACAAAGAATTAAAAGCTAAATATTTAGCAGCAGTTCTTGAAATGAAAGATAACAAATACGCTCCTGATGCGAACTCTACAATTCGTTTCACTTATGGTACAGTTGAAGGTTACAGACCTAAAGATGCTGTTTATTATGAGCCATTTACAACACTTAAAGGTGTTATGGAAAAAGAAACCGGAGAATTCCCTTTCCATGTACCTCAGAAACTTAAAGACTTATATAAAGCGAAAGATTTCGGTAGATATAAAGATGCTAAGACTGATGATGTTGTTACTTGCTTCCTTAATACTACAAATGTAACAGGTGGAAACTCTGGCTCTCCAACTTTAAATGCTAAGGGTGAACAAGTAGGGATCATTTTTGATATGACTTACGAAAGTGTAACAGGTGATTATTATGTAGTACCTGAATTACAAAGAACCATTAGTGTTGATATTCGCTATGTATTATTTGTAACTGAGAAATTCTCTGGAGCAGGATTCATTCTTGATGAAATCGGATTATAAAGATTCTCTCAAAATATTGAAAGCGACATTCTAATGGATGTCGCTTTTTTTATGCATAAAAAAAAGGCGATGATCAATGATCACCGCCCAATATTTAGTTTGATTAGAATCTATTCAATTCCTGAGAAATACTTCATAAACTGCACTCTTTCGTATGCTGCAGGATTTTCAGTTTCTTTAATACTCATTCTACCGTTGAAATCTGCAATAGATTTAAACTCATGCTTATCCATGTATGTATCAAGATATTTAAGCATCTCTTTGATAACGCCGAATCCTTCTTTATAAAGAACAGAACTGATCTGAACAGCTTTAGCACCTGCTAATAACTGTTTGATCATGGCTTTACCATCATGAATACCAGTTGAAGCTGCAATATCACAATGTAATCTGCTTGATAACATTGCAACCCATCTCATTGAGATCGCTAATTCTTCAGGAGTACTGAAAATATTGCTAGGTTTCACCTCGAAAGTATCGATATCGATATCAGGAGAGAAGAAACGGTTGAATAATACCATACCAGAAATTCCTGTCCATGATAAATTAAGAGCTGTTTTAGCAAGGCCTGAGAAATAATAACTCATCTTAACTGCGATAGGAATCTTAACTACTTTCTGAACTTTCTCAACAATGTCAAAATATACTTGTTCATTCTCCTCACCTTTCTGACGTGGGTCAGATGGTAAAATGAAGATATTCAATTCAAGAGCGTCGGCACCTGCGTCTTCAACTTTTTTAGCAAAGCTGATCCAATCGTTAGAAGTAACACAGTTAATGCTTGCGATCACAGGGATACTAACAGAAGCTTTTGCATCTTTAATAAGATTCAAATAGGTATCAACAGTTGTATCTTTCGAATAGTTGCTGATATAATCCATAGCTTCAGGATAAGCATTCATATACTCATCACCACCCATGGTATTACTAACTTCTTGTGAAATTTGCTCTTCGAATAAAGATTTAAGAACAACAGCAGCTGCACCACTTTTCTCAGCTTCAATTACGTTCTCAAGGTTATTGGTAAGTCCTGAACTACCAACGATTACAGGGTTCTTAAGTTCTAACCCCATGTATTTTGTTTTCAAATCTGCCATTTTACCTCCCGGTATTTAGTCAATATTTAATGAAATTCTGAAAGATTTTTCGAATTAAGCAAATTTAAAATAATTCAGGCAATAAGATACCGCTTACTAAGAAATTAAATCCATTCTAATTAAGGAAGCTATTGGCTATTGGCTTTTAGCTTTTGGATAGTTTTACTAATAGCTAATGGCTAATAGCCAAAAGCTATCATTTATAGTAGCTTAAGTTCTTAAATTCTTTTCTTTCCTGAAGAATTTGGATTGCTTTTTTCAATTCTCTGTCAATATTTGAAACTACTTTGAAGTATGCTTCCATATCCCAAAGATTTCTGGCGATCAAACCTTTTAGAGCATAAATAATTTGGTGTTCTGAGGCTTCATAGCCTTTTTCATCATATTTAACACCTTTATCTTCTGCGAAAGCTATGAATTCATCCATAATTTTAGAATCCACTTGAAATTCTCTGTTAAATGTTTCAATATTCGCATATTTCTTCGTTAAACTTGCTCTGTATTTATCGATATACTGAAGTGTATACTCATTAAATGCGGCTTTACGGATCAGATCTGTGTAATAATTCGAATATTGCGTAGAATCNAAAGGAACAAATATATCAGGCATAATACCACCTCCACCGTAAACGATTCTATTTCCGGCAGTTTTGTATTGCAATGAATCAGGGAATTGAATACTATCTGGATGCATTAGTTCACCTTTTTCGAGGCGATTATACATTTCCAAGTAATAGCTTTCCAGTCCATCTTCATAAGGCTTTTGAATCGATCTTCCACTTGGCGTGAAGTATTTTGCTGTGGTAAGTCTGATCACAGATCCATCAGGTAGTCGATATGGATTCTGAACCAATCCTTTTCCGAAGGATCTTCTTCCTAAAACGATTCCTCTATCATGATCCTGAATAGCGCCTGCAATGATCTCACTTGCAGAAGCAGAGCCTTCATTGATTATCACAACAATATCATTATACTCAAAGCTACCACCCGGCTTAGAAACGAAATTACTTCTCGGACTATTCAATCCTTCAGTATAAACGATCATTTTTCCTTGTCTCAGAAAATCATCACTGATCTGAACAGCAGCACGCATAAGTCCGCCACCATTTCCTCTAAGATCCAATATCAACTTCTGCATTCCTACACCTTTCAGTTCAGCAATTGCTTTTTGGAACTCTTCATAAGAAGTCTGCGAGAATTGAGAAAGTTTGATATAACCGATCTTCTCACTTACCATGAAAGAAGCATCAATACTGTTCAAAGGAATTTTATCTCTCGTAATCGTAAATACTAATTCCTCATCTCGTCCTTTTCGAATAATTGTTACATCAACTTTAGAATCTTTAGGTCCTCTAAGCCTATCGAAAACAAATTTATTATTCACATGATCGCCATAAGATTTCTCATCATTGATCTTAATGATCTTATCACCGGCAAGGATTCCTACTTTTTGAGATGGACCACCTGCAATTGGAGTGATCACTCTAAGGGTATCTTTATAGATCTGAAAAGAAACTCCGATACCTTCAAAACTACCGCGAATAGGCTCATCCATGCGGTCCAGGTCTTCTTTTGAAATATATTGTGAATGTGGATCAAGATCTTTGAGAGCTTCAATGATCACATCCTCTACAAGTTTAGAATCGTTAACAGTATCTACATATGCAAATTTGATGATCTGCATAGCAGTAGCAAGTTTTTGAATACTTTCATTGATCGATTGAGATTTAGCACTTGAACCAAAGATCACCATCAATGCTACCAAACAGCTTAAAATAGTCTTCTTCATAAATTTACTCTTTTTAACAAAGTTAATGATAATGCAGCGCTATGGTATCAGGCAATTTGAAGAATCTGTTAAAGAATGTTAACAGATCCCGATAAATCGACGAATAGTCTTAAAATTCTGTTAAGAAAAAAGGGCAATGTTGGGTCTTAGACCCGAGTTCTCGGGTCTAAGACCCAATAAAAAAAGCCCGAAATTCATAATGAACTCCAGGCTAATTTATCATCAAAAGTAAATTAAATTAATAGGCAAGTAAATCTTTGGCTGCATCAAAGATGCGTTCCTCATTTGGAAGTATCGCATTCTCCAGAATACGATTGAATCCAACAGGAGTGAATTTTGATCCAACTCTTTTTACAGGAGCATCAAGATATTCAAAAACTTCATTCGTGATCAAAGCTGAAATTTCACCACCAAATCCGCCAAACACCTTATCTTCATGTACGATCAAAGCCCGATTTGTCTTTTTAACTGATTCCAGAATTGCTTCTTCATCTAGTGGGATAAGGGATCTCAAGTCAATGACTTCAACAGATTTTCCTAATTCCCTCTCGATCTTTTCTGCAACAGAAATACTCATAGGAACTGTATTACCATAAGTTATGATGGTCATATCTTTTCCTTCTCTGCGAGTACGAGCTTTTCCAAATGGTACTTCGAAATCATCAGGCACATTTGCTTCTGCTATTGGATCATTATATAATGCTTTTGGCTCCAGAAACATCGTTGGTCCTTTTGACCTCATACTTGTTCTCAACAAACCTGCAGCATCATCAGCTGATGAAGGATATACGACTCTAATTCCAGGGAAAGTTGTTAATGCACCTTCAATAGTTTGTGAGTGATAGAGTCCACCTCCGATATATCCTCCGGAAGCTAATCTAACAACAACATTAGGCGTAAATGCGCCGTTACTTCTCCAGTAATCATGCGTTAATTCTACGAATTGCTCCATTGCAGGCCAGAAATAATCTGCAAACTCTGCTCCTTCTACAACGATACGGATATCATCGCTAAAACGACTCATTCCGTTTGCAGTACCAACGATATAATCTTCCGCGATCGGTGCATTGAAAACACGTTTTCTACCGAATTCCTGTTGCATTCCTTTACTCACATTGAAAATTCCGCCTTTATCCTTATTGGCCATATCCTGACCCCAGATAAAGGTATTTTCATTATGACGGAACTCAGCTTTCAAAGTCTCATTTAAAGCTTCAATAAGTTTCTTCTTTGGACCTGCGCCATTAGTTAATCCATCAGGATACTTAGTTGAAACATAAGGTTCATGAAGAACGAAATCATCAACTGATTCAGGTGTAGGATCCGGAGACATAATACCTACTTTGTGAGCTTTTGAAACTTCTTTTTTAGCAGCAACTTCAATTTCGCTTAATTCTTCTTCAGTAAAGATGCCGGAATAAGTCAATCTCTTTTTAAAACGCTTTAATGGATCCTGCCCTTTAACTTCTGTAAGCTCATACTGATCTCTATATAACTCATGTTTATCTGAGTTGGAGTGAGAGCCAATACGAACACAGTTAGCATGAACGATCACCGGCATTCCCTTTTCTTTAACCAATTTTTTGGCTTTCTCCATTGCATTCATAGAGTTGAAAGGATCTTTACCATTACAATAGATCACCTCTAGATTTTTGAATGACAGGAAGTTATCTGCTGCTCTAGGATTTGCAGTTTGCTCGGCCTTTGGAACCGAAATTCCGAATCCATTATCCTGGAATACAAAGATCACAGGCAATTTCTCATTACTTGCTCCATTGATCGCTTCATAAACATAACCTTCAGATGTTGAAGACTCACCTTGAGAACTGATCGCTACTGCATCTGCACCATAATATTTGATCGCACGTGCAACACCCACAGCATGTAAGGTATGATTACCGGTAGCAGAAGATACGTTATGTACATTCCATTCCGGTTTTGCGAAGTGATTCGACATATGACGACCGCCACTGGCCACGTCGGCTGCTTTGGAGATACCATTTAGGATGATCTCTTCAGCTGTGATCCCAGAGGAGAGTGCGGTCAACATATCCCGATAATAAGGAAACAAGTGGTCCTTGTTTTTTTCGAATACCTGTCCGATAGCTAATTGAATACCATCATGACCAGCATAAGGTGCATGATATGACCATCCAAGAGCTTGTTTCAGATAATTTGGTGCTTTCTCGTCGAGCATGCGACCGAGCACCATCAAACGATACCATTCTTTAAGGGTATCCTTAGGCGTATTTTTAATCGTAAATTTCTTATCCGCTTTTTTCAGCGTGCGCTTTTTATGCGTGCTAATCATTTATATAGAAATTAATATTCGTATCTAGTTTTGTAATCACAAAGATACAAAAATTAATTCTATTTATATTCAATCTAAATTAAAATAATTACAGAATTTCTTGATAACAATCTGGTTGTCGATCGTTTAAGGCGTGATTTCTGGAATTGATCCATTTATTATGCGAATCTTTAGGGTCAAATTCAACGATGCGGACCTCAGTCTGATCCGGGCTTGCTTTATCGATTATATCAGCATTTGGATCAGCTACAAATGAGTTTCCATTAAAGGTAAATTCACCTTCAGTACCAATTCGATTTGCGGTAATAATAAAGTACTTATTCATGAATGCCTGAGCGGGAATTGTCTTTTGGGCATTAGTTGTAAGTAGGTTTGAAGAATGACATACAATTTCAGCACCTTTCAATGCTAATACTCTCCAAATTTCAGGGAATAAATAATCGAAGCAGATCAGCATTCCAACTTTTGCATGGCCGATATCATAGACTTTCAAGCTGGCATTTCCAACTTTAAAGAAATCCTTTTCATTAAAATATAAATGGATCTTCTGATACTTCCCGATATACCCTTTCGGCCCTACCATAATGGTAGAATTATAGAGTTCATCATTCAATAATTCGTTCAAACCACCAACAATGAAAGAATTATGCTGTTTAGCTTTAGAAATAAGGAACTCAACAAATTCACTATGATGGATATCCTCTGCACAATTCTTAGCAAGATCATAAGAATCGAAATTGTATCCTGTACTTGCCAATTCCGGCAACACGATCAAATCCGCCTCTGAGGCTTGATCGATCAGAGGATTTAGGGTTTGGATATTCTTTTGAATATCATACAGATGTGGTTGGAATTGAATATATGCCGACTTCATTATTTACGAATGATTTTAAAGGTTCCATCTGCTTCTAATTTAATTATTGTAGATGGTTTAACTTGATTTAGCGAATCTCTTTCAACCTCAACTACATAATCGACTGCATCTTTAACTTCCTGTGAGATCTTATGAAAAGTTACCGGAGTTGGCTCCCCTGAAACATTTGCAGAAGTAGAAACGATCGGTTTTCTGAATTGGCGGAGAAGTTCCTGACAGAACTCATTCTTCACAACACGAATAGCAATAGATTTATCTTCTGCAATCACATTCTTGGCGAGGTTTTTTGCATTTGGATAAATAACCGTTAACGGTTTATCAACACTATCAATCAGATCATAAGCAATATCCGGAACATCCTGCATATATCCGGCTAATCTACTTTCATCTTCGACCAGAATGATCAAACTTTTGCTTTCTACACGTTTCTTGATCTTATAAACCTTCTCAACCGCTTTTGCATTTGTTGCATCACATCCAATCCCCCAAACTGTATCCGTTGGATATAAGATCACCTTTCCTTCTTTTAAAAGCTTAACAGATTTATGTACAATATCTCTCATCATTCAGTTCTCNTCAATAGTTTATCCACATTTATTTCTCCACACTTAAAATGACCTTTTGGACATTTTTTCTTGCCGTGCACACCACAAGGCCTGCATTTTAGTTGTCCTTCTACTTCAACAATGATAGAATACTCAGCTAATGGAGTAAATCCAAATTGAGGTATTGTTGAACAGAAAACACTTGTTGTTCTTGCGTTTACGGCACTTGCCAAATGCATAGGTGCTGAATCCAACACCACATTCATTTGTGCATCTCTGATCAGAGCTGCCGACTCTAAGACGCTTAATTTCCCTGATAAATTTATAAAATTTGTATGAGTGGTGCTCGATTTTATAACATCTATTTTTTCTTTATCAGCTTTTGACCCAAGAGCATAGACATAAAAATCCTTATCGAATCTATTTAAAAAGTCGATCCAAACTTCGGATTTTAGTTCTTTTGTATTCCATAATGAAACCGGAGCTATACATATATATTTCCTGGTTTTAAAAGCAGACACTTTAGCATCATCCTCTACACTGGGATAAACTTTTGGCAANAACCTTTTATCATCTTCTAGGAATTTCAGAAGTCGCAGATTTCGATCAATTTCATGCACTCCCCCAATATTGAATTCATGCTTAATTCTTTGATTAAAGAAGATAGACCAAGGATTCTTTGCAAAACCTATCTTGGTTCTTGCTTTTGAATATGTAGTTAAAAATCCGGTTGAGAAGAATCTTTGACAGTTGATCAGTAGATCATACTTCTGATCCCTGACATAGTTCACAAGATCAAATAGTCTTCTGTATTTGTGTTTGCTTTTATTCCAAACCAGTACCTGATCAACATAAGGATGTCTATAGAAAACTTCTTCAGATCCTTTCTTACAAAGGAAATCGATGCTGGCATCCGGGAAGTGAGCATGAAGTTTCTCTAAAATGGGAGTTGCAAGAATAACGTCTCCCAATGAGGCAGTTTGTATGATCAGTATCTTTTTATACTTCACATCTCAAAATTTATACAGCTATACTATACTCTCTGAGTGCGTCGTTCAGTGACGTTTTCAGATCTGTACTTGGCTTACGCTTTCCAATGATCATAGCACAAGGTACCTGATACTCACCTGCAGGAAATTTTTTTGTAAAAGAACCCGGGATCACAACAGATCTTTCAGGGACAACTCCTGTCATTTCTATTGGTTCATCACCTGTCACATCAATAATTTTTGTTGATTTGGTGATCACAACATTAGCTCCAAGAACTGCTTCTTTCTTAATATGTACACCTTCAACAACAATACATCTCGAACCGATAAAGCATCCATCTTCAATAATTACCGGCGCTGCCTGAACTGGCTCCAATACTCCACCAATACCAACTCCACCACTTAAATGAACACCTTTACCGATCTGAGCACATGAACCTACAGTTGCCCAGGTATCTACCATGGTATCTGAATCAACATAGGCTCCAATATTTACATACGAAGGCATCATGATCACTCCTTTAGCAAGGTAAGCGCCATATCGGGCAATGGCATGAGGAACCACTCTTACACCAAGCTTATCATAATCCTTTTTCAAATCTATCTTGTCATGAAATTCGAAAGGATCGATCTCGATCTTCTTCATCCCCTGAATTGGGAAATACATTAGAACAGCTTTCTTGATCCATTCATTGAGTTTCCATTTCCCATCAGCTAATGATTCCGAAACACGAACTTCTCCTTTATCNAGCCATTCTATTNCTTTACGAATACTTTCCTGAGTATTTTTATCTTTTAGCAGCTCTCTGTTTTCCCATGCTGCTTCTATTTGAGTGATAACTTCTTGGTGCATAAAAAAATCCTTTGTTCAAAATTAGAGAAAATTCAGACAGTTTGATGAGTTCTTTGTAATTTTGTGCGAAATTTGAAAATCAAATTTAAATAAGGAATGGCACGTATAGTTGCAATTGATTACGGACAAAAAAGAGTTGGACTGGCAGTCACTGATGAATTACAGATGATCGCTACCGGTTTAACCACAGTTCACTCTAAAGACATTTTTACATTTCTGAAGGACTACGTTTCAAAGGAAAATGTTGAATGTTTTGTGATCGGTGAGCCAAAACAGATGAATAATACCAAATCTGAATCAGCACAATTCATTGAGCCATTCGTAAAGAAAATGAAGAAAGAATTCCCTGAGATCAAGATCGATCGTTTTGATGAGCGCTTTACTTCTAAAATGGCATCACAGGCTATTCTGGATGCCGGATTAAAGAAGAAAGACCGTCAGAATAAGGCATTGATCGATACTGTAAGTGCAACCATCATCTTACAATCATATATGCAATATATTTCAGGACCACAAATACCATAAGCATGATTTACCCGATTGTTGTATACGGACATCCGACTTTAAAGAAAAAAGCACAGGAAATAGATAAAGATTACCCTAAACTTGATGAGTTGATCGAGAGTATGTTTGAAACCATGTATGATGCAGTAGGTGTTGGACTTGCAGCGCCACAGATCAATAAACCAATTCGATTAATGGTAATCGATGCAACAGCCTATGCCGAAGATGAACCAAAAGCTGAAGGCTTCAAAAAGGTATTCATTAATCCTGAGATCATTGAAGAAACAGGAGAAGAATGGGAATTCAATGAAGCTTGTTTAAGTGTTCCCGGACTTGCAGAATATGTTTTCAGAAAGCCAAACATCAAGATCCGTTATCAGGATGAGAATTTTGTTGAGCATGAAGAAGAACATGACGGAATGCTGGCACGCATCATTCAGCATGAATACGATCATTTGGAAGGTGTACTTTTTGTAGATCGTGTAAGCGGTTTAAAAAAGATGTTGCTCAAGAGTAAACTCAAAGATATTTCCACCGGAAAAACAAAAGCTGCTTATAAGACGACACTTCCACCGGTTAAGAGGAAGAGATAGTAATTTGCAAGTGTACGGGTTTGCAGGCCTGCCTGTCGGCAGACAGGTTTGCAAGAAGAAGGGATGGAATCCTTGAGGAACGAAAGGATCGCATCCCTGAAAAATCATGATATCAAGTTGTCAAGTTATCAAGACATCTACAGCAAAGGATTCTTACGATTACANCATTAAGATTGAATTCCAAATCGAAGTTAGCAATTTGAGACTCAATTACTCCTTCAATTTATCTGAGTATTTTACTTCTTTTTAACACTTTCTCTGGTGATAAATGATAAATGTCCTTCCATGAATCTTTACCATTACGTTTAACGTATTCTTCGACAATTCTAAACCCGATAAAGTATCCTATAGCCCCGGGATAACCTTTAGCAAAACGATACGAACGACTGGCAAAACTTCGGCTCAGCTTATCGTTATTTGACTTATAATGCTTTTTGAGAAGAGCTATTAACTCAGCCTCATTATCTATACAAAACTTATACTCTGACTCTGTATAGTCTAATTCTTCAGCAACTGTAGTACTTCCATTATGAAATAAATAACTTACATAGCATGCAAACCCTTCATCTAAAATCCTATACAGTACTTCATTTTCATCCCTCTGATTGGTACTCGAATATATTTGATGATTAATCTCATGCGGAAAGAATTCTCTTATATCATCGATACTTTTAATTGATTCATGAGCTAAATCAATAAGCATTGTACCATCCGCAAAACCGCCTAGATTAGTCCACTTAGGACCGAAGAAAATATACCATTTACCCTCTGGCTCAAAACCAGTGAACATCTTCATTCCCTTCACAGTTTCAAAAAGATACAGATTTAACAGATTGAGATCTATGGATTTTGCTTTTGAATTATACAATACCAATTCCTTATATGCAGTTAAGTTCATCCACTTTATAAAATCCATTTCACTACCTAAATAACCACTCCATAAATAGTTATTTGGTGTATAAATCGAATCAATAAAAATTTTGTTTCTGACTTCCAAAGGTTCGGACTCTAGATCATTCATCAAGTCTATTTGCTTTTTTGAAATATCGATAATTTTAATTTTTGATGATGGAGTACTTTGAGCAAAACCCCACATAAAAGATGACATGCACACAAATAAAAGCAATATGTTTTTTCTATTCATAATCTAAAGTTTGGCGCGAACAGAAATCTAATCTATTTAAAGAAGATCTTCTGGTACTTCGTGTTTTTTGAATTTGTTTTTGTTTAATCCTATACAGCATTGTCACATTTGGGGAGTAAAATCATAAGTGACATCAAAAACTAAATTAAAGAAAAATTAATTAACATAGACTAAATGCAATTAAGAGTTAAGTAATTTCTTAAAGCTTTGTTAAATCCATTTTAAATCATTGAAGAATCTTAATATTTTTGTTACTTGTAATAAAGAACCAAATTTCGCTTATTCGATGCTTGATTACTTATGGTTAAAGAGCTTCACTGAGATAATTCAACTATTTATCTCCGTATTCTTTCTGATGTATATATTCAGAAAGCTCAAGCCTTTCACCCTTCCTCATCAATGGTTCATTGCTTTTTTAATAGTTAAGATAGTTGAATACTTATATGGAGTCGTAAATTACACACCCTGGATAAAAGATATCATTACTCATCCTGTGATTGCTATTTATCGATTATTCATGTTCTCTATTGATTCGGCTTTATTGGTTTGCATATTGGTCTTTCTGAATTTTCTGCATAGTGGTAATACGTTGAAATTGAATACTAAAGCCAGGTACTATTATTTCTTGCCTGCTATATTAATGTTCCCTGTCAATTACTATATAACTTTTCATACTGATGGGAATCTTTTGGTTGCTTTCTATGGTATCCGTTCACTATTTGTGGTCACTTTAATTCATTTCTATTATCTCCTGAAAGATCTTTATGCCTACCGTCAGTTTATCCTGGCAATGATACTTTGGAATGCGATCAGGTTGCTCTCCGAAGTTCTTTATCAATCACTCGATGACCCACCTGCAGACTATGTGAGTGGGATTACTTATGTTATTGCAGAGTTTTTCATGATGTTCGGTTTTGCTGCATTTATTATTAGAGTCATCAGCAAACCTAAGATCTTCAAATTTGACACGCTTGACATTATAAAGGATAGTGATAAGAAACAAGATATCAGACAGAAACTGGATGACATCATGAAAGCAGATGAACTTTATAAGATTCCTGATCTTAGTTCTTCAAATCTGGCTGATGCTCTCAACATCACGGTAAAAGATCTTAATGCCTATTTCACGCACGAGCTTAACATGAATTTCTTCCAATATATTTCTTATGTAAGAATAGAAGAAAGTCAGAGGCTATTATCTACAACAAGAAAGAGTGAATTAACCATTGAGCAGATTATGTATGATGTTGGGTTTAATTCAAAGTCAGTTTATTATACTACCTTTAAAGAAAACACCGGCATGACTCCTACACAATATCGAAAGAAATTTCAATAACTCCACATCAGTCAAACAAGATTTCTTCTGTTGAACCATCACAACTTTTTTAATGCTTATATTAGCATTACTAATTATCCTAAAACCATGAGCTTACTTCAAAAACAAATGGGAAAATTCCCCATCGGTATCTGGATCGCAATTGCAGCTATTCTACTCCTAACAATTATTGCCTGGCTTGGACAATTATACTCCCTTCTTGATTGGGAAGGTGCAATTAATTTGGGTTTACAAAATGATCGATTCGATGGCGACCTTGCGGAACAAACTTGGGCACTCGAAAGCTGGGGTGTTGCCATGGCAGATATGATCTGGCCATTTCCTTTAGCAATTATCGCATTGATTGGGATCTTCAAACATAAATTTTATGGAATGATCGCTGCATTCATGGAACTAGCAATTGGTGTTTACTTTCCTCTATTCTTTGCTTTTCAGAGATGGGAACTGCATCTGGAAACGGTGATTCTTGCTCTGCTTCTATGGACACTTCCTTCATTGTTAGGTATCATTGGATTATGGAAGAACCGAAGATTCTTTGAGATATAAGTTATGAGCGATAAGATAATTAAAATGAAATAGTATGTATCAATTAACTTTAATTGGTTGGATTTTGATTGGATTTGGGATGATTACCTGCATTCCTTTATTAATGGCACAATTAACTATACTAATCGACCCAAAAGGTCAGAGAGCAAAAGATATACTCATTGGCAAAGGTGAAGAATGGAGAAATGAAACACATTTTAAATTCTCTTATGGAGCTGCAATTGCAGATTGGCTGATATTCTTCCCAATCTTCATTCTCGCGATAATAGGCATGATCGTTTTAAAACCTTGGGGCTATCTACTTCTTTCAATAGCAGGTACTATCCAGATCTATATAAACACAATACTTTGGTTTACAGAAAAGAAATACGTTTATCCAAATCTGGGTCCATGGAAATATTACACCTATTTCTGGGGAAATTTTATGTATTGGGGAGTGGGAGCATTGATTTATGGTATTCTAAAGATAGCAGGGATGATTACCTTCTAGATATCAATACTTCGAGTACTTAGAGTACTTCAAGTTATGATAAAAACCACTTTTAGTAACGAAATCTGTATTCTACACCTACACTTAGCTCAGTGAATGAATAGTATTTATAGAATCTTATAAAAGTTGAGAAATTCTGAAAATCCTTGATGACACAAACAAAAAAAGACCACCCTAATGGATGGTCTTAGTAAAATATTTTCATTGAGCTCTTAAGGAAGACATCTCCTTACTTCGACTCACTACGTTCGCTCAGCACAAGCGCTCGTAGAAGTCATCCTTCTATTTCGCATAATTAACCGCTCTGGTTTCACGGATCACTGTGATCTTGATCTGACCCGGATAGGTCATTTCTTCCTGGATCTTACGTGAAAGATCTACTGAGATACGATCTGATTCAGCATCAGTTACTTTTTCTGCAGCAACAATAACTCTAAGCTCACGACCTGCCTGAATTGCATAAGTTTTAACAACTCCTGGATAAGTTAAAGCTAACTCTTCAAGTCTGTTCAAACGTTGGATGTAAGCCTCAACAACTTCGCGGCGTGCTCCTGGGCGTGCTCCAGAAATTGCATCACATACCTGAACGATTGGCGCAATTAATGATGACATTTCCACCTCATCGTGGTGAGCACCGATTGCATTTGCAACATCAGCTTTTTCTTTAAACTTCTCAGCCAATTTCATACCATGAATTGCGTGAGGAAGTTCTGGTTCGTTGTCTGGTACTTTACCGATATCATGTAATAAACCTGCTCTCTTAGCTAACTTTGGATTTAACCCAAGTTCCGCTGCCATTGTTGCACATAAGTTTGCAACTTCACGAGAGAGTTGTAGTAGGTTTTGTCCGTATGAAGATCTGTATTTCATTCTACCGATCATACGGATCAACTCATGATGCATATTATGAATTCCAAGATCGATACATGTACGTTTACCGGTATCTATGATCTCTTGTTCAATTTGTTTCTTTGTTTTAGCAACTACCTCTTCGATACGTGCAGGATGGATACGACCATCTGTTACAAGTTTATGTAAAGAAAGGCGTGCAATTTCTCTTCTTACAGGATCAAATCCTGAAAGAATGATTGCTTCCGGAGAATCATCAATAATGATCTCAATTCCAGTTAAAGCCTCAAGCGTTCTGATATTTCTACCTTCACGACCAATGATACGACCTTTAACTTCATCGCTTTCAATATTGAAAACAGAAACTGTATTCTCAATAGCATTTTCTGCTGCAGTACGCTGAATCGTTTCGATCACAATCTTCTTTGCTTCAGTATTTGCATTGATCTTTGTTTCTTCAACGATCTCTTTGATCTGAACAGCGGCATCGGATCTGGCTTCATCAACCATAGATTGAACTAATTGATCTTTAGCTTCACTTGCAGAATATCCTGAGATCTTCTCTAATTCAACAACCTGTTGTTGGTGTAATTTTTCAACTTCTTGTTGCTTCTTACTTACAACATCCAGTTGAGTAGTTAGGTTGGTCTTGATCTGATCAACTTCTTTACGCTTTCGCTGAACATCTTCGATCTTTTGGTTGATTGAAGATTCTTTTTGCTTCAAACGATTTTCGGAACGCTGGATGTTAACATCCTTCTCATTGATCAGTTTTTCGTGTTCGGCACGAAGTTGAAGGAATTTTTCTTTAGCCTGTAGAATTTTATCCTTCTTGATCACTTCAGCTTTCTGGTAAGCTTCTTTAATGATCGATCCGCTCTTTTTCTCTGCCGATTTACGGATCACAAAGTTCATTATAAAACCGCCAATTACAAGGGCTGCGATTCCAATAATGACATTCAATAATATAGGGTCCATAGTGCTTATATTAATCGCAATGTCGCACTGAAGGAAGGCTTGGCTAAAAAAATAATCCGCATTAATTCGAGGTTTAGTAAACCCCTATACGACACGTATAGAGTTGCCAAATTTTTCGAACTTCCACTGACTTTTTACAGTTCTCGACGAATCGAGCTGAGGCCTGTCCTACGAATTTCTGAGCTTTACTCTAATGTTAATAATGTTGAGTTTACAAACATTAGTGAATTAATGCGGATATCTCGTTGATTAGATTAACTAATAGATATTTTCTGATAATAACTCATCTAACTGAGTTAACTTCTCCTTCATTTGTTGATCTGAACTACTTAAACTGTCTTTATAAACCAGTGAGCTGTTTGCGTATTCAAGCGATACCATTGCTAATAAATCTTGTTTGTCATTAAAAGCGAAGTTTTCAGAATATTGCTTGATACGTTCGTTAATATTTTTAGCTGCTTTCCGTATCTGTTCCTCTTCCTCTTTCTTTATATTTAGTCTATATGGTCTGTCAGCGATTGTTACTGATATAGTTAAAGTATCCATTTTTTAGTTCAACAAAATGATGCGCATTTACTGGTTTAATAATCCAATACAATGATCTATCTCCCGCACCAGTTCATTAATTTTTAGTTTAGCTTCATTTGGGCCTTCTTTTGACTCAAGCGACTTTGCTAGTTTAATTTTTTGTATTTCTTGTTTTAGTTCTTCTATTAAATTGTTTTTTTCTTCTATTTCCTGTTTTAATGAAAGGTTTTCCGATTGAGTTTTGTCATGCGACTGCTCAAGTTTCTCATAACGATTTAACAGCTTTCTAATCTTATACTCAACACCTTGGATCAGAAGATCTGTTTCACTCATAGCAGATTACCTAAACGTTTTAATTCCTCAACAAATGTATAAATAAAACGATATGAATCCAAAATTCTATATATATCTCTTAAGTAATTGATAATCTTTAGATTGATTCTACTCATTTAAAGCGACAATTAATGGCCTACTAATTTTTTGTGCGACGTTCATTGATTTTGGGAATGTATAGGAAAGATTAATTCCTATGAATGAAGATTTCCTTTCTTATCTATGGCAGTTTCAGCTTTTAAAGATCCCTCTATATACAACTGAAGGCTGTGAGTTGATCATTAAAAAACCCGGTTATAAGAATAAGGATGCCGGTCCCGATTTTAAAGAAGCTCTAATTAAAGTAGATGGATCGATATGGGCCGGAAACGTTGAAATACATGTAAAAAGCAGCGACTGGTTCAAACACTCCCATCAATTTGATCCAAATTACAAGTCTGTAATTCTACACGTTGTTCATTCTCATGATCTTATAGAAACACACACATCTAACCTTGCCATTCCAACTCTCGAACTTAAGTCTTTATATGATCCCTCCTTGTACAGTAGATACCTCAACCTAAAGTCCCATACTCTTTGGGTCCCTTGCCAAAAGCTAATCCAAAAAGCAGATCCAATTACAATTAAGGATATGATCCATTCATGCTCAATAGATCGTTTACATAGGAAGTTCAAAAGTTTTAAAGAGCAAATGATCATTGCCAATAATGATCATGAACAAGTATTCTTTAATATGCTGGCTAAGAATTTTGGGTTTAAGAAAAATGAATATGCATTTCACATTTTATCCAAATCCATATCATTTAAACTGATCAAGAAACATCTTCATGACCCACTTCAGTTAGAAGCACTATTCTTCGGACAGGCTGGTTTTCTTGATGATGAATTTGAAGAATCATATCCGCAAAGTTTAGCAAAGGAATATCAATTCCTAAAACATAAACATGGGCTTACACCAATCGAAAAGTCGTATTGGAACTTCCTGCGCTTGAGACCTTCCAACTTTCCTACTATTCGAATCGCACAGCTTTGTTCATTGCTGCTCAAAGAAAAACAATTACTAAGATCAGTATTAGAAGCAGAAACGCCTAAACAACTGCTTGCAGTCTTCGGGTCAACACCAAATGAATTTTGGGACACACATTATCACTTTAACAAGATCAGTAGCAGTAAGCATAAACAAATTGGTACAGATGGAGTCATATTGCTAATTATAAACACGGTAATTCCTTTCATTTTCGGCTTAGGTGAACTCACCTCAACAAGCTCACTAAAATCAAGAGCGATAGAAATTCTTGAAAGCTTAAAACCAGAGCAAAACTCAATACTAAGGCAATGGAAAGCTTGTGAAATAAGGGTTAGTAATGCACTGGAGTCTCAAGGACTTATCGAACTTAAAAAAGAATACTGCGACAAAAAACGATGTTTGGAATGCAAAATAGGAGCAAAACTAATAGGTAGTTCTTGAATGTTTTCTGCTTATATTTGTATAAAAAGACGCCTTTTGAATCAAGACAGCAACTTAACCAGAGTATTATTCGCGGTAGTTCTATTGGTACTACTACTCAGCTACGGAACATTTGGGTTTATGTTCATTGAAGGATATTCATTACTGGATTCTTTCTATATGACCACAATTACGATCTCCACCGTAGGTTTCCGTGAAGTTCAGGAATTGAGCACCATGGGTAAGGTATTCACGATTACTTTAATATTAAGTAGTTTAGGTGTTTTAGCTTATGTTGTATCCATCCTTACAACTCAGTTCTTCGAAGGTCAGTTAAGTTATATTTTAAGCGGTTATCAGAAAAAATCAATACGAAAGAAAATGGAAAATCATGTGATCATATGTGGATTTGGCAGAAACGGGCAACAAGCTGCTAAAGACCTGATGGCTCATAATCATGAGTTCATCATCATCGATAGGCATAAAGACAACCTGATGCATAATTTCGATGCAAAAATTAAATTTATTGAAGGTGATGCTACTCAAGACCAGATTCTTTCTGATGCTAAGATCGAAACGGCTAAGTCATTGATAACGACTTTACCAGAAGATGCAGATAATTTATTTGTTGCCCTTACTGCTCGCTCGATGAATCCAAACATTAAGATCATCAGTAGAGCTTCTAGTGAAAGCACTGAAAAGAAACTTAAGATCGCTGGAGTAAACTCTGTTGTAATGCCGGAGAGAGTTGGAGGTGCACATATGGCTACATTAGTTGCTCGTCCGGATGTGATCGAATTTCTCGAACATCTGTCAATAAAAGGTGACAATCCAACTAATATCGAAGAGATCGTTTGTAACGAACTTCCTAAAGAGGTGCTTAATAAGACGATCTATGAGATGGGAGTGCGTCAGAAATCAGGTGCAAACATTATCGGTTTTAAAACCCCTGAAGGGAAGTACATTTTAAACCCAAGTGCCGACACGCAGATCATATCAAATTCAAAGATCTTTGTTCTGGGAACTAAAGAGCAGATCGAAGCAATGAAAAATATTTTTTAGCTTAGACTTTTGAAAGTTTATCCTTAAAATCATCCAAAGCTGTATTTGAGCCAAATACATTTACCACATCACCTTGTTTAAGGTAAGTCTCACCGTTAGGCACATACATATTATCCGCCCTACGGATCATCATCATTGTACCATCACCATGGAATGGGATTTCTTTCACCTGAATTCCGTCTACTTTCGGATTTGTGATCTCAATTTCCTCAACATGAAATTGATCAAAGGATTCTATCAATGCATGATAAGTAGATGGTCTTTCTATAAGATTTTCGATTGCATTAGCTAAGATTCTGGTAGCATCAAAAGTCTCTACACCAATATTCTTAAGATTTTGATAATTCGAAGCTATTCCCGCCCTGGAGATCAATTTCTCATGTTGTAGTTCATGTCTGATCAGATTACAGATCTCAAAATTCCTATCATCATAGCCAGTTAAAACAACTACATAATTTTCAGGAGCCAGTCCAACTTTTTCATAAATATCAATATCAAAACCATTACCCAAAATTACTTCCAGACCTTTGGCTTTAATCTCATTATATCTTTCGACATGCTTCTCAATTATAACAGATGATCTTCCATGTAAATGAAGTCTGCGTGCCAATAAAACACCTGTGGATGTTCCACCAACGATCACTGTTTTTTCATCTAGCACTTTTTTCTTAGGATTCAGGAAGTTAAATACAACTGGAGCAATGATACAAGTAAGAACTGCTAATAGAATAAAGCTCGCATTTAGTGCAGGGGTAATAATTCCTAATTCCAATCCAATTGCTGCCGCTGCAATGATCAAGCTTAATTGTGAAGACATCAGAACACCTCCAGCCATAGCTTTCTTGGGCCCAAAAAGTTTAATCCATAAGAATGAAGGAATAACCTTAACTAGGATCATTATCAATAGCAATAATCCTAGGATCAGATATGATCTTTGATCCAGATCAGCCAATGCTGCTGCATCAAAGTTAACTCCTACCATAATAAAGAAGATCGGGATCAGGAATCCATAGCCAAACCCATCAAGTTTTATCAATAAAAGAGAGCGATCTTTATGCATGAAGATGGATAAAAGCAAGCCACCAAGGAATGCACCTAAAAGCACAACTTCTTCACCGAGATACTGACTTACTACAACAAAGATCAGGATCAATAACATTGTACCACGGATCTTGATCTGCGAAGCTGCATGTGATAATTGATAGGAGATCGAACGGAAAATATTGATCTTGCTAAGCCATTTCCCGGAAAGCATGAACAAATAGAAAAGTACAAATATGGATAACAACCAAAGCAATTCTGTTTTTACTCCGAACTTCAATACAGAAGCTGTAATTGTGAATAAGATGATCGAGAATATATCCGCCACAACTGCAGCGGTGATCAGCATTTGCCCATAGTTAGAATTTGTTTCAGACCGATCCTTTAAGACGGGTAACAATATCCCGACTGATGTGGTGACCATGATCAATGAGAAATACCAAACATTACCAATATCTATAACATAAGAAAGTCCCAAAGCTGCAATATATGAGGCGATCAACATCACTACAAAGTAGGTCAGTCCAACCAATAAAGGATTTTTTATGAATCTTGTGAGTGTAAGTCTGCGTTTTGGAATTGATGCCAGTAGTTGGTCAACATCGATCTCAAGCCCACTTAAAAACATCAAGAAAATGAAGCCCATTAACGCCAGATAATCCAGAATTACTGCAGACTCTGAATGAAAACTCTGTAAAAAGAATTTACCTATGAAATATCCAACGATGATCTCTACGATCACTGTTGGAACTTTGTTCAAGCGAAAGATTGACATCACGGTAGGGATCAACCATGCAATGGCGATCACTATCAGTAAAGGATAAAACTCGAAATCGAATGATATCGTGAGTAGGCTCATATAGTTGTAATATTAGTAAAACAGGCGTGTTATCAATGGATTTAAAGATACAATAAATTGCGGTTATTTTGTTTCATTTTAAATAATTTTGATTTGGTAGATGAAGTTGTTGTATTATTGTGATTGCGGAATATTTTTTCCAAATTTGTGACTTATTGAGCATTAGCTCGTGTGTGGAACTAAATTTTATTTATGGATTCGGGTAGAAATGTAATTCTTATTCCAACAGATTTTTCTGAAGCCTGTACCAATGCCATTGAGCATGGAGTGGAATTAGCCAAAAACTTCAATAGCGACGTGTATATCCTTCACGTGCTTAACAAAGACACCAAAGTTTACTTACAAAAAAACAAGCTTAAGATCGAGGACCTGCAACATCAATTAGATGAAATTGTAGATTCAATTAAACTCCAACATGATCTGGAAGTTCGAACCGAGATCAAGAAAGGAAGTATTTTCAATGAGATCAATGCAACTGCAAAAGAAATCGAAGCTTGTATGGTTGTTTTAGGAACTCATGGCAAGAAAGGATTCCAACATATCTTTGGAAGTCATGCCATGCGCATTATCATGAGTTCTGATGTACCGGTTATTGTAGTTCAGAACAGAGCTTATGGCTGTGGTTATGAAAACATTGTTTTCCCTGTTAATGAATCTATAGAATTTGAGCAGAAAGTTGATTGGGCCGTAAAGCTCGCAAAAGTTTTTAACTCTAAGATCCACGTTTATAAATATAAAGAAACCGATCCTGAGATCGTTTCAAATATCAATTCTGTAAACCATCAGATATTATCTGCATTTGAACATAATAAGGTAGAATTTATCGAAAAAGAAGCTGAATCTGAGTCGGCATATTCAACTCAATTGTTGGATTATGCTGTTTCAAAATCTGCTGATCTGATTCTTATCATGACGAATAATGATGAATTTGAACCAAGTTTCATTCTGGGGGCTCCTGAAGAGAAGATGATCTATAATCCTTCTCAAATCCCTGTGATGTGCATCAATCCAAAGAATTAAGAAAAGTAAAACAGCAAGAAATGAAAAGAGCGCAGATAATCACCCTATTATTAGGTCTGTTTCTAATAATAAATCTATCTACTTCTGCTCAGGAAAACAGCAGCTTAAGTGTTGAAAACGATTCAATTGCCCAAACTATTCCTGAGGAAGCTAAAAGCAAAACATTAAGTGAGCGAATTAATGATGCATTCGTTCCGATCGTGAACGGACTAAGCTCAGTGCTTTTCTGGGATCCATTCTCAGCTGCAGGAGTTTATGACTCTACAGTTTACGACGAAGAAGGAAATATCGCTTATGATGATAGTGGGAATGTGATTACCAGTCCGATCAGACTCGTTGTAGTTTGGCTGATCTGTGGTGCGTTATTCTTCACTGTCTTTATGCGCTTCATCAATATTAGAGGATTTAAACATGCAATTGATATTGTAAGAGGAAGATATGACGACCCTAACCATAAAGGTGAGGTTTCCCATTTCCAGGCATTAACAACTGCACTATCTGCAACGGTAGGACTAGGAAATATCGCCAGTGTTGCAATTGCAATTGTAATTGGTGGACCGGGTGCTACTTTCTGGATGATCCTTGCCGG
>PARP01000043.1 GCA_002711565.1 Bacteroidota bacterium | reverse complement strand
TTTTAGTAACACCTTTAGGAGTTTTTAATCCCCAAGGATTTTCAAAATCTTTCCCCATGATGATCATACCACCACGAGGACCTCTTAATGTTTTATGAGTTGTAGTTGTAATAATATGACAATGAGGAACTGGATTGTTTAATAAACCGGCAGCAATAAGACCTGCAGGGTGAGCCATATCACACATCAATAAAGCACCAACTTTATCAGCGATCTCACGCATACGTTTATAATCCCAATCTCTAGAATATGCAGATGCTCCTGCAACGATCAATTTTGGTTTTTCGATCATTGCTACTTCTTCCATATTGTCATAGTCTACCTGACCTGATTCTTCTTTCACTTTATAAGCAACAGGATTGTAAAGAATACCTGAAGAGTTCACATGAGAACCATGAGATAAGTGACCACCATGAGAAAGATCCATTCCCATGAAGGTATCACCTAGCTTTAAACAAGCAAGGAATACAGCCATATTCGCCTGTGCTCCTGAGTGAGGTTGTACGTTTGCATATTCCGCACCGTAAAGTTCACATGCACGATCAATTGCTAATTGTTCTGTTTGATCCACTACTTCACATCCACCATAATATCTTTTACCTGGATATCCTTCTGCATATTTATTAGTCATAACCGAACCCATTGCCTGCATAACCTGCTCACTAACGAAGTTTTCAGAAGCAATTAATTCGATACCGTGTAATTGACGTTCTCTTTCTTGTTGAATAAGATCGAAAACAGCTGTATCTTTTTTCATAAACGATTGAGTGTTATATAATTATATTTCTTTGATAATAATCGCACTTACTTCAAGGTGACAAATTTATAAAATAATTTCAGAATGTATTTTATTTATATTAGCGAATCTTATTTTTCATCCTTAAGTTTGTGTTGGAAATTAAAATGTATGATAAATTTTGAGCGGTTTAGTCTGGAAAACGGACTTAAAGTATTGGTTCACCGCGATACATCAACACCGATCGTTGCGGTAAATATCCTTTATAATGTTGGTGCCAAAGATGAACAATCCGATAAAACCGGATTTGCACATCTTTTCGAGCACTTGATGTTTGGAGGATCTATAAATATTCCTAAATATGATGAACCCTTACAAAAAGTAGGTGGTGAGAACAATGCATTTACGAATAACGATATTACCAATTATTACTTAACAGTTCCTAAGCAAAATTTAGAAACTGCCTTTTGGCTGGAATCAGACCGTATGTTAGATTTGGCTTTTTCTAAGAAAAGCCTGGAAGTACAGCGTAATGTTGTAATTGAAGAATTCAAACAGGTTTTCCTGAATCAGCCTTATGGCGATGCATGGCTGCAGTTGAGACCAATGGCATATAAAGTTCATCCATATCAATGGTCAACAATTGGTAAAGAGATCTCGCATATCGAAAATGCGATGATGAAAGATGTTAAAGCATTCTACAAAAAATATTACAATCCGAATAATGCAATTCTTGTGGTCGCTGGAGATGTATCCACAGATGAAGTTAAAGAATATGCTGAGAAGTGGTTTGGACCGATACCTGGCGGATCTGATTTTACCAGATCATTACCCCAAGAACCTAAACAACTTAGAAGCAGAAGTAAAACTCTAAAACGTGATGTACCTGTAAATGCTATTTATAAGGCTTATCATATGTGTGCAAGAGCCGATGAAGAGTATCATTCAACCGATCTACTATCAGATCTACTTTCAAATGGAGATTCCTCCAGATTGTATCAGGAGTTGGTAAAGAACAAACATTTATTCAGTGAGATCAATGCATTTATAACAGGAGATATAGAAANCGGCCTCTTCATTATTACCGGAAAACTTACTGAAGGTGTTGATATCAAAGATGCGGAAAAAGCGATCGAGAAAGAGCTGGAAAAAGTCCAGACAAACTCCATCACCGAAAAAGAACTTCAAAAAGTCAAAAATAAAATTGAATCTTCTTTAATATTTTCTGAAATGAGCATTCTGAATAAAGCCATGAATCTTGCTTTTTATGAATTGCTTGGAGATGCTCAGTATATCAATACAGAAATTGATAAATACTTGAAAGTACAGCTTGATGATATAAGGACACAGGCTAAAAAACTATTTCGTAAATCTAATTGCTCAACTCTATATTACTTAGCAAATAATGGATCCCAAACTCAATAGAAAAATATCACCAGAGATAAAAGCTATCGACAAGATCGGTACGTTGAATTACAGCAAGTCGATGCTTGACAATGGCGTGCCAGTTTATCAGATCCATGCAGGTACTCAGGATGTTGTAAAGATCGAATTTGTATTTGATGCTGGAATTTGTCAGCAAACAAAAAGGCTTGCATCTACATTAACCAATAAAATGCTTCCTGAAGGAACTCAAAGTTTTAGTGCATTTGAAATTGCTGAAAGCATTGATAAATATGGAGCATTTCTGGGAACTACGATTGATAAGGATTATTCAAGTATTACACTTTACTCATTAAATAAACATTTAGCGAATCTTCTTCCATTATTGAGTGAGATCATTCTGCAACCTTCTTTTCCACAGAAAGAGTTTGGCGTTCTCAGAAATAAATTAAAGCAGGAGTATTCTGTAAATCAGGAGAAGGTAAAATATTTAGCTCAAACTAATTTGATGCAATTGATCTTTGGTAAAGATCATGCTTATGGACAATTAAGTGTTAAAGAAGATTACTCAAATATTCAACTTGATGATATAAAAGACTTCTTTAATGCTAAATACAGCATGCAAAACTGCAAGATCTTTGTTTCAGGCCAATTAGGGAATGATCTGGGTGAACAGCTGAATCATTTCTTCGGCAAGATCAAACCTTTAGCATTCCAAACTAATGATAACTCATTTGTGATCAATGGGACAACTGAGCGCATTCATAAAATCAAAAAACAAAATGGCATGCAATCTGCCATCAGAATTGGAAAACCATTATTTACAATTCAGGATCCAGATTACTTAGGATTGCTAATTCTCAATACAGTATTAGGAGGTTATTTTGGCTCAAGACTTATGTCGAATATCCGAGAAGACAAAGGCTACACCTATGGAATTGGATCTTCAATCTACTCGCTGAAAAAGAGTGGTTTATTCACGATAATCACTGAGGTTGGGAATCAATATGTGGATGATACACTCNAAGAAATCTATAAAGAAATATCACATCTACAAAACGAGCTGATCCCTGAATCTGAGCTTGAGTTGGTAAAGAATTACCTACTCGGACAAATGATCAGAAGCATGGATGGACCTTTCCATCTCCATGAAAAGCTTAAATATGCGGTATTGCATGAACTGGATGTTGACCATTATCAAACACGGGTTGAAGTTGTAAAAAACATAACTTCGGAGGCACTTCGTGAGCTTGCAAATAAACACTTCCAAAAAGATAGTCTGACAGAACTTGTCGTAGGTAACTAAACAAGAGCTAAAGCACTGATCTATTTATACTTTCCAAATAATCTCAAAAAGCTAGATATTAATAATATTTAGGGCTGTGATAAGTTAAAAATTCATACATTTGCACNACCTTAAAAATTAANGTACTATGTCATTTGATGCGGATAAATTTACAAAAGAAGGCTTGACTTATGATGATGTATTGTTAGTGCCTGCATATTCAGAAATATTACCTCACGAGGTTGAGATCTCAACAAAATTCTCACGCAATATCAGTTTAAATATTCCTATCGTTTCTGCTGCTATGGATACAGTTACAGAATCAACGATGGCTATTGCTATTGCTCAGGAAGGTGGAATTGGTGTGATTCACAAGAATATGTCGATTAGTAGTCAGGCTACTGAAGTACAAAAAGTGAAACGTGCCGAGAACGGAATGATCTTAGATCCTGTTACGATCACAGCTGACCGTTGTGTTATTGATGCACTTGGTTTGATGAAGGAATTTAAAATTGGTGGAATCCCGGTTGTAAATGACAAAAAAGAATTAGTAGGTATCGTTACGAACAGAGATCTTAGATTCGAGAGAAATCTTAAACGCCCGATTTCTGAAGTGATGACCAACGAAAATCTGATCACAACTAAAGAGTTCACTGATTTCGAAAAAGCTGCAGACATACTACAAGAACACAGAATTGAAAAATTACCTGTAGTTGATGATCAAAACAGATTGGTTGGATTGATCACATATAAAGATATTATCAAGATCAAAGCTAAACCTAACGCATACAAAGACGACAGAGGTCGTTTACGTGTTGCTGCTGCTGTAGGTACTGCTGCTGACACATTGGAAAGAGTTGAAGCTTTGGTTAATGCAGGTGTTGATGCAATCGTTGTTGACACAGCTCACGGTCATTCTGTAGGAGTGATCAATATGGTTAAAAAGGTAAAAGAAACTTATCCTCAAATTGATGTAGTAGCAGGTAATATTGCAACTCCGGAAGCTGCATTAGCATTAGTAGAAGTTGGAGCAGATGCTGTTAAGGTAGGTATTGGACCAGGTTCTATTTGTACTACACGTGTAATTGCTGGTGTTGGGGTTCCTCAATTAAGCGCTGTTCATGAAGTAGCTAAAGCATTGGAAGGTACAGGCGTTCCTGTAATTGCAGATGGTGGTATCCGATTTACAGGTGATATCGTTAAAGCTATTGCAGCCGGTGCTAACTCAATTATGGCTGGTTCATTATTCGCAGGTGTAGATGAGTCTCCGGGTGAAACGATCATCTTCGAAGGACGTAAATTCAAAACTTATCGCGGAATGGGATCGATCGATGCTATGCAAAAAGGATCAAAAGATCGTTACTTCCAGGCAGGTGAAGATGATATTAAAAAGCTTGTTCCGGAAGGAATCGTAGGACGTGTACCTTATAAAGGAAGTCTTTCAGAAGTTGTTCATCAATTAATTGGTGGTTTAAAAGCTGGTATGGGATATACTGGTTCTGCTAGTATTGAAAAACTTAAAGAGGCTAAGTTTACCAGAATTACTCCTGCCGGAGTTATTGAAGGACACCCTCATGATATTACGATCACTAGGGAAGCACCTAACTATAGCAGATAATTAAAACTCATTTATGGGTCGACTATACCTGATCACGATCATTTTCGTTTTTAGTTGTTTTGCGTGCGCTGCGCAAAACCACAAAATGCTTTTAAAGATCGGGGATGAGACCATTAGCGTAAATGAATTCTTAAAAAAATATAAAAAGTCTGAGCTGCAAGGTAAAAAAGTGGATATTAGCTCATATTTTGAGCTATATCAGAATTTCAGACTCAAAATAGAAGAAGCCAGATCTTTGAAGCTGGACACGATCGAAAGATTAAGAACTGAATTGTTCACTTATGCTAATCAGTTGATCTTAGCTGATAGTAAAAAACCATCTTTTGAAACTGAACAGCAACTTTTCGATTATCTGGAAGAACATGAATCGTTCTCTGAAATCTTTAATGACTTGAAAAACGGAGTTTACANTTTCGAACTTATGAATCAAAATGTATGGATCCCATCAACAGATAGTGTCAAATTAGCGTCTTTCTACAATTCCGGGAAACATAACTATATGTGGCCGAAGAGATACTCTGCAAGCTTGATCAAAATATTAGATCCAGAGATTCTGGATGAAGTCATCCAATTTGCGAAGGCCAATGACATCAATTCTGCATTAGCAAAATTTAATACAGGAGAAGAGCAAAAACTATATGTTGAAAACGATCTNTTTGAAATAAATGAGCATCCTCTATTCAGTAAAAATGATCTAAATACCGGCATAACTGAGATGATCGAAAATGAAGATCACATTGAATTTGCCATGATCCACTTTGTTTTTGAAAAAGAACCAAAAAGTTTGAATGAGATCAAAGGTCAGGTCATTGCCGATTATCAGAAATTGTTAGAAGAAAACTGGCTTTCTTCACTAAAGAAAAAATATAAGCTAAAAGTCAATAAGCGATTATTGAACAAACTAAGTAGATGAAAAAGATTATTTACATATTCATTTTACTTATCCTGATCATTGCAGGATGCAATTCGAATTCGTCTATTGATAATGGTAATGTGATCGCTAGAGTTCATGATAATTATCTTTACGAGTCAGATCTTGAAGGCATCGTTCCAACAAATGCATCCGCAACTGATAGCCTGATGATCGTAAAGAATTACATCAACAATTGGGTGAGACAAACTCTACTGATTCATCATGCTGAAGCAAACCTCCCGGCAGATCAAAGAGATTTTGATCGTCAGTTAAAAGAATATAGAAACTCGCTTATCATGTATCAATATGAATCCATGTTGATCCAGCAGGAATTAGATACTCTCATTTCTGATGATGAAATTGAAGCATACTTTAACGATAATCTTGTAAACTTTGAGTTAAAAGAGAATATTCTTAAAGCCGACTATGTTAAGTTCTTTAAAGATTCACCATATGGTGATCAGGTAAGATCTTTATTTACGAGATACAGAAATGATGAACTAGCTTTAGACTCACTCATGTTTTACTGTGAGAACTATGCTATAGATTCTGACATCAGCACTGACCGATGGATCTTATTTGATGATCTCATCCGTATTATTCCAATTCAAACCTTCAACCGGGAGCGATATTTGCAGGAAAATACATTGGATACATTTGATGATGAGTTGTATACTTATATGATCAATATTGTTGAATATAGTATCAAAGACGGGACTTCTCCTCTCAGTTATGAAAAGGAGAATATCCGACAAATGATTTTAAATAAAAGAAAAATAGAACTGATTAATAAAATGCAAACTAATATCTTTGACAATGCCCTGACAAATCAGGACGTAGAGATTTATTAGTTNCATAAAAACACCATATTTATGTTAAAAGCAAATATTAAGATTAAGAATTTTGTGTTAGGACTAGTGCTGATTTGCTTGTTCCCAGCCGCTTCTATTAATGCTCAGGTAGTAGTTGATGAAGTAATTGCCGTTATCGGAAAACATATTGTGTTAAAATCTGATCTTGACAACAGTTACCAGCAATATCGTGCTCAACAAGGTTTACATGGTTCAGAACAATCTGTTAAGTGTGAGATCATGGAAGGATTGATGTTGTCTAAGCTGCTCTTACATCACGGAGAATTAGATAGTGTTGAAGTTTCCGATAATCAAGTATCTCAAAGCATGGATATGCGTATGGCATATTTCATCCAGCAATTCGGGTCAGAAAAAGCCATGGAAGAATATTATGGAAAACCATTGGATGTAATACGTGAAGAAATGAGTGAGATGGTGAAAGAACAAATGATCGCAGATGGGAAGCAAAGAGAAGTTGTGGCAGATATCGCAATCACACCATCTGAAGTTCAGGATTATTTCAAAAACCTTCCAAAAGACTCAATTCCTCAGATCAACTCTAAATATGAGATCGCGCAGATCGTTCGTACTCCTGTGATCAGTCAGGAAGTAAAAGATGAAGTTTATAACAGAATGAATAGCTTCCGCGAAAGAATTCTTAAAGGTGAATCTTTTGAAACACTGGCAATTCTTTATTCTGAAGATCCGGGTTCAGCGAAAAAAGGTGGAGAAACCGGAATGACCAAAAGAGGTACCTGGGATCCTAACTTTGAGGTAGCTGCATTCAATCTTAAAGAAGGAGAGATTTCTGAGATCGTGGAGTCACAATTCGGTTATCATATCCTTAAGTATGTTGGAAGAAGAGGTGATTATGTTAATGTTAAGCACATCCTTTTAATGGTAAAACCTTCTTATGAAGATATTGCAAAAGCTCATACTTTCCTTGATAGTATTGGAAATTTGATCAGAAACGATTCCATAGAATTTGATTTGGCAGTAAGAAGATTCTCAGATGATCCGGGAAGAATCAATGGTGGTTATGTGATCAATCCAAATACCGGAAATTCTCAATTCAGAGAAGAAGAATTAGATCCTGCAATTGGATTTACTGTAAAGAAATTAAAAGTTGATGAGGTATCTGCACCTGTTGCTTTCAAGAATAAAGATCGTAAAGATGCATACCGACTTCTTATCATTAAGAAAAAAACATTACCGCATAAAGCTAATCTAAATGAAGATTATGATCAGATCCAGGATTGGGCCTTAGAAGAAAAAAGACAACGCGCAATGCAAATCTGGGCTAAGGAAAAGATCACCAAAACGTACATCAGAGTAAATCCTGACTATGTAAGCTGTAAGTACAATAGTCCTTGGATCACAAAATAAAATCAGAGCCCCTTTCGGGGCTTTTTTTTTCTCCCCATATTATATTTGTATACAAATCATTCTGATTGGTATAATATTCGCTTAATTTAGAGCCTTTATACCATTCTTATGGTTAATTTGTCCATGTTTATAATACATCTTGATGTATAACGCACATAAATTCTATTATTCAACCAATCATGAAAAGAAATCGTAAAATTTTACTTGGAAGTATTGCAGTTGTAGTACTTGTTATAATCTGGTTAAGTATTGGCTCAGGCGGCCCAAAGATTGAGACTATTAAAGTTCCTGTTAAATACGGGAAATTCGAAATAAATGTTGCCACCACCGGAGAACTCGAAGCTAAAAACTCTGAGGATATTAAAGGACCATCAAACTTAAGATCCGTAAGAATTCATCAGGTGAAGATCGACCACATCATTCCTGACGGAACGGTTGTTGATTCGGGTGATTATGTTGCACAGCTCGATAAAACCGAATTAAGTAATAAGATAAAAGATAAAGAAACAGAGCTTGAGAAATTAAGATCTCAATATATCAAAACTGAGTTAGATACGACCATGACCTTGAGTGATGCTCGTAATGAATTGATCAATCTTGCCTTCAATCTTGAACAACTAAAGATCGAACTAGAGCAATCTATTTATGAACCACCTGCAACCATTCGCCAAATTGAGATCAATCTCGACAAAGGTCAACGATCTTTAGATCAAGCGGTTGAGAATTACGACCTCAAATTACAAAAGGCGAAAGCTGAAATGAAGGAAGTGGCAGCAACTCTTGGTAAAACTGAGCGTGAGTATCAAAATCTCATGAGAATTCAATCCGAATTTACTGTTAGAGCTCCTAAGGCTGGAATGGTAATTTATAAACGTGATTGGGATGGCTCAAAAGTTCGTACCGGTTCTCAGATCTCAGCATGGAATAATACCGTGGCAACTTTACCAAATCTGGAGGTGATGAACTCTAAGACCTATGTAAACGAAATTGATATCAGTAAAGTTGAAGTTGGTCAGTTGGTTGAAGTCGGAGTTGATGCTTTCCCTGACAAACAATATTCGGGAATAGTTACTGAAGTAGCCAATATTGGAGAACAATTAAGAAATAGTAATGCTAAAGTATTTGAGGTTATGATCCAGGTGAATGAATATGATTCCATCCTTAGACCTGCGATGACGACCATGAATAAGANCATTACAAATACAATTGAGAATGCATTATATATTCCGATAGAATGTATCCATAACAATGAAGGCATTGCTTATGTGTATACTCACAAAGCTCGCCGACAAGTGATCGTTGGAACAAGTAATGATAACGAGATCATTATTAAGGCCGGACTTGAACAAGATGATGAAGTTTATTTAGTGCCACCTGAGAAAGCTGAATCATACAGATTGGTAGAATTAAGTGATGAAGTTCTTCAGAAGTTCAACATAGCTCAAAAAACGAAATAATGTCGACCGAAAGATATGTTCAAATCCTGTTTATTGCGCTGGATGCTGTTCTGGCCAATAAATTCAGGTCCATCCTGACTGCTCTCGGGATCATTTTCGGTGTTGCTGCTGTTATTGCCATGATGGCGATAGGTAATGGAGCAAGACAAGAGATTCTAGAGCAAATGAAGTCTGTAGGTGTGAATAATATTGTCATCACACCTCTGAATGATATGATGGTTGAAGAAGAGGAAGAAGAGGGTAAATCACAGAGTAATAAATTTTCTCCTGGTTTAACGCTTAAAGATGCTGAAAGCATTAAAAAGATCATTCCTACTGTAAGCAAAGTAAGTCCGCAGGTTTTATATGAAACCTTCATTGTTAAATCCGGAAAAAGAAGTAAAGCCAACATTTCGGGTGTAACTCCTGAATTCTTTGAAGTTTATAATCTGAATATTGAAGAAGGACAGATGTTCAATGAAGAACATCTAAAGAATGGTGCACCTGTATGTATTATTACTCCAGTAATTAAATCGAGATTCTTTCCTGAAGAGAATCCCATTGGAAAGCACATTAAATGTGGACATATTTGGTTAAAAGTAATTGGAGTACTAGAAGGTTCAAAATACAATATTGAATCGCGAATAGATCTTGGTATAGGAGATTACAACCAAAATATTTTTGCACCATTATCAACTCTTTTGATGAGGTATAAAGATCGTTCGATACTGAATATGGGTCAGGGAGGATCCAGCTTTGTAATGTTTGGTAGAGGAATGATGACCATTACCGGAAGTTCAGGCGGAGGTAGTGCTTCAAACAATAATCAGATCGATAAAATTATTGTTCAGGTAGATGAGACCGAACAATTGATATCTACTCAAGCAGTTCTGCAACGTCTTTTACTTAGGAGACATCAGGAAATTCAGGATTTTGAAATAAAAGTACCAGAGCTACTGCTTAAACAGAAAGAGCGAACGAATGACATATTCCGATATGTATTGATTGCTATTGCTAGTATCTCCTTGGTAGTTGGTGGTATTGGTATTATGAATATTATGCTTGCCTCTGTTATGGAAAGAATTCGGGAGATCGGAGTTCGATTAGCCACAGGAGCTCGTAAAAAAGATATCATTACACAGTTTCTAACCGAAGCAACATTAATAAGTTTATCGGGAGGATTATTAGGTGTTATACTTGGATTAATTATCTCTAAATTGATTTCACATTTCTTAGATATTCAAACAATAGTATCACCATTTTCAATAATTATTTCCTTCGGGATTTCAGCTGGTGTTNGTATTCTTTTCGGATATATGCCATCGAAGAAAGCAGCTGAACAAGATCCGGTACAATCCTTACGTCACGATTAATAAAATGTTAACTATGAAAAGATTATCTATTATATATAGTTTGTTGCTTGGAATAATCATTAGCACTTCAAGTGTTGCACAAGACAATAAACTTACGCTGGATGATGTAATCTATATCGCTCAACAGCAATCACCAGACGCCTTAATAGCCAAACATAGATTTAAGCGAAGCTATTGGGAGTTCAGAACATATAAGGCAGATTATTTACCATCCGTAGTTTTTAATGGGACTCTTCCAAATATAAATCAGTCAATAGATCGGATTACTCTTGATGATGGTACTGATGTTTATATTAATCGAGAGCAAACTTAATATTCTGCTAACGTAAGTATAAACCAAAAAGTTGGGTTCACAGGAGGTAGTTTATTTGTAAGTTCAGGATTAAGTCGACTGGATAATACAAATAATGATATTACCAATACCTCATATTTATCCACACCGGTGAATATTGGTTATACCCAGCCCATATTCCAATACAATGCATATAAATGGGATAAGAAGATCGAGCCCATGAAGTATAAGGAAGCTAAACGTAGATATCTAGAAGACAATGAAGAAGTGGCATTAAAAGCAGTTGATTATTTCTTTTTCTTCTTAAGTGCACAATTGGAAAAAGAGATAGCAGTAAAGAACTATCATTATTATGATACTTTATACAATATTGCATCAGGACGATATAATTTGGGAAAGATAGCTGAGAATGAAATACTTCAGCTAGAGTTAAATTTACTTAAAGCTCAAGCTGCTTTGGATAATTCCGAACTCAATTATGAGAATAGATTATTTGTACTAAAATCATTCTTAAGAGTTCCTAATAGTCAGAATATTGAATTGATTGCACCTATCAACACCTATCATTTCAAAGTTGATGTACAGGATGCAGTAGAGAAAGCCAAAGAAAACACTTCAGAAGGCATTTCATTTGAGCGACGATTATTAGAAGCCGCTAGTGCGCTTGATGCGGCAAAAATGAATGGGCGCTTTGATGCAAATATTTATGCGGTTTATGGTTTAACTCAAACTTCAGCTGATTTTGGAAGTGTGTATAAAGACCCGCTGGAACAAAAGCAATTAAGAGTTGGGATTCAAATACCGTTGATGGATTGGGGCCTTGCGAAAGGCAAGATCAAAGTGGCAGAGTCTAGTCAGGAACTGGTTAGAACAGCGGTTGAACAGGAGCGAATTGATTTCGAACAAAACATATTCCTGAAAGTTATGGAATTTGGATTGCAAAAAAACCAACTACACATTGCAGCAAAATCAGATACAGTAGCTCAAAAGGGTTATACTGTAACTCAGCAACGATACATGATCGGAAAGGTAAATGATGTGCTCGAACTGAATAATGCTCAGATTGATAATGATAATGCCCGTTTATCCTATTACTCAGCATTAAGATCATACTGGAGAAACTATTTTGAGCTTCGTAAATTAACCCTGTATGATTATCATTTAGATGAAAAAATTGATATTGATTTTGAAGAATTAATGTAGTTATGAGAGATAAACCATTCGTTACAGAAATAGCTGTACAAAACAGTCCGAAAGAGATTTGGCAAGCAATTACAGTTAAAGATCAAATGACCCAATGGTTTTTTGAGAATATTCCGGATTTTAAGGCGGAAGTCGGATTCTATACTGAGTTTCCAGTGTCTCCGGGTGAAAGAACTTTTACTCACCAATGGACGATCCTGGATGTTGTTCCATTAGAGAAGATCACTTATAACTGGGAATATGAAGAATATACCGGAAATGCCAGAGTGAGTTTTGAGATCATTGATAAAGGTGATCACAGAGTCATCAGGTTAATAAATTTTGGCTTGCACACTTTCCCTGAAGATGTTCCTGAATTTACGTATGAAAGCTGTAAAGGCGGTTGGGAATATTTTATCAATGGCAGACTTAAGTCATTCCTAGAGGAATAGCAATTCCAGCAATTCATTACCTAAATAATTATTTTAATTTAGAAAAAGTAAAAATAGTCTACTTTTTTGTATCTTTGCACTATTAACGGAATTATTCATTAAACATAAAATCAATAAAAATGTCTGTATTAGTAGGTAAAAAAGCCCCATTATTTGAAGCTGATGCTGTTATAAACGGTGGTGAGTTTGTAGAAAAATTCTCATTAGAGCAGTATATCGGTAAAAAACACGTAGTATTTTTCTTCTATCCATTAGATTTCACATTCGTTTGTCCAACAGAGATCATCGCTTTCCAGGATAAAATGGAAGAATTCGAGAAAAGAAATGTTGCAGTTGTGGGTTGTTCTATCGACTCTCAGTTCTCACACTGGGCATGGTTAAATACTGAAAGAAATAATGGTGGTATTAAAGGTGTTAAATATCCTTTAGTAGCAGACCTTTCAAAAACGATCGCTGAAAACTATGATGTTTTAGCTGGTGAATATGATTACAACGACGAAGGTGAATTAGAATTCAATGGTGCAGCAGTTGCTTACCGTGGTTTATTCTTAATTGACAAACAAGGTGTTGTACGTCATCAGGTAGTTAACGATCTTCCATTAGGAAGAAGCGTTGATGAGGCTATCAGAATGGTAGATGCTTTACAATTCTTCGAAGAAAATGGTGAAGTTTGTCCTGCAAACTGGCAAAAAGGTGAAGAAGGTATGCAAGCTACTGCAGAAGGTGTTGCTGACTATGTAGGTGAAATGTAATTTTACTATTAACGTATTGAAACTCCGATTCATCCCGAATCGGAGTTTTTTTATGCCTAATTTTTTATGATTTTACACATCCGAATTCATTATCTTTAAGAAGCACATTTAAATTTAATGAATCATGCATGGCATAATTTTCGTTCTGTTCAGCAAGTTCGTTCGTGAGAAACACGACATGAAAACACTATTCAAGATCCAGGAAGAAGCCGGATTAAAATTTAAGATTCACGAAGTAAATAAAAGTCATCCCGATGAAGAGATCGTTGCTTTACTTCAAGCATCCTGCAAGATCTTAAAAGTTGAACTAACAGATCTCTTAGAATCATTCGGATATTACATTGCTCCTGAACTTTTGAAAACGTATAAATCTTACTTAAATCCTGAATGGAAGAGCCTCGATCTACTCGAACATATTGAAGAAACGATGCACAGAGTTGTGCGAAGTAATACTCCTGATGCTGATCCACCTAAACTTGAGATATCCCGAATCAGCAAAGATCAGGTTAGGATCATATATACTTCTCCTCGAAAGATCATATCATTAGGTGTAGGAATAATTAAAGCGATTGGTGACAATTATCAAGAAAAACTCAAAATCGAACAAATTGATATAGAAGATGGTACACAATTAGACATCTTTTTAATGTAAGTTTTATCTTTGATCTCGACCAATCAAATAAAACTTAAATTATGATGCAACAACGTGTTTTATTTTTTATCAGATTGATCATTGCGATCGTACTAATTCAAACTTTATTTTTCAAATTCACTGCACATCCTGATAGTGTATACATTTTCACAACTGTTGGTATGGAACCCTTTGGTCGGATCGGTATTGGAGTGATGGAATTGATAGCAGCAGTTTTACTGATGTTCCGTAAAACCGTCTGGTTGGGTGCCGGTCTTGCAACAGGAATTCTAAGTGGTGCAATTCTAATGCATCTTACACAATTAGGGATCGAAGTTCAGGATGATGGCGGAATGCTGTTTTTCATGGCAATTGGTACTTTTCTGATGAGTTTTGTTGTATTATTTTTCCACCGAAAAGAAATACCCATAATTGGCCTAAAACTATAATCTATGAAAATTGCTGAGTTCAAGCTCGAACGACTTTTTGCAAAATATGAATTCTCAACCAAGTATCTCCTATCCAGTTCCGACTGTGATGGCTTCAGCATGAAAGAAGTGCTGGATATTGCAACAGAAGATGAACTCAAACTCTGGGAAAACCTTAAATTAGGCTATACCGAAAGTCAGGGACATCCCCTACTGCTTGAAGCAATTAGCCAGAATTATCCGGGATTGACAACTGAAAACATTATAATAGCCTCTCCCGGTGAACTGAATTTCTCAGTAATGAACTCAATCATGAATGCCGGAGATCATGTGATTGCAGTAAGTCCGGCATATCAATCTCTACATGAAGTTGTTAGAAGCATTGGATGTGAGCTGAGCTTATGGCATCCGGATCAGGAAAGTTGGGAATTCAAAATAGAAGAATTACAATGGCTGATCAAGTCTAATACAAAACTTATCATCATAAATTTCCCTCATAATCCTACAGGCACCTATCTAAAAGAATCTGAATTTCAAAAGATCGTAGAAATAGCAAGAGCAAATAATTGTTATATCTATTCTGATGAGATGTATCATAAACTTGTGCATGATATGCCGATCGTGAAGCCAATAGCTTCAATGTATGAGAAAGGGATCAGTCTTTGGGGAACATCAAAAAGCTTCGGGATGTCGGGAGTAAGAATTGGTTGGATCGCTTGTCAGGACAAAGAGTTGATCGGTAAAATTGGATTGTTTAAAGACTATCTAAGTATTTGCAGCAGTGCTCCAAGTGAAATTCTGACCTTGATCGCCTTAAATCATCAGGAATATTTTATTCAGCATAATCTGGATAAAATTCGTAGTAACTTAAAAGCACTTGAAGCATTTGTTGAAAAGCATGATCAGATTTTAAGCTATACTCCTCCAAAAGCAGGAACAACCTGTTTATTAAAGCTTAATATTGATATAAGTTCTGAGG
>PARP01000042.1 GCA_002711565.1 Bacteroidota bacterium | reverse complement strand
GATAAAAAAAGGCCTTCATCCAATGCATTGGATGAAGGCCTTTTTTTATCGCTATTTTTTCGCATCTTTGTATACCGATAAATTATTATGGCAGAAGTTAATTCAAATAAAAAACAGAAGAATACCGAAAAGGAAATGTCCTTCTGGGATCATCTTGAAGAGTTGAGATGGCATATCGTTCGATCAGTTGCAGTCGTTTTGATTCTTGCAATTGTAGCCTTTATTAACAGAAATATCATTTTTGATATCATTGTTCTTGCTCCAAAAGATTCTAATTTCATCACAAACAGATTTCTTTGCCTTGTTGCCGAATGGATCAACTTACCTGCCTTATGTATCGATAATTTATCACTAGAGATCATCAACATCAAAATGTCAGGCCAATTCATGACACATATGTATATTTCCATGATCGCCGGAGTGATCGTCGGATTTCCCTATGTTATTTATGAAATATGGAGCTTTATTAGACCAGCATTGCTTACCAAAGAAAAGAAATATAGCGGTGGAGCCGTTTTTGTAAGTTCATTGCTGTTCATTATCGGTGTTTTATTCAGTTATTTTCTGATTGTGCCATTAACCGTAAACTTCCTTGGAACTTATCAGGTAAGTGACTTTGTTGCGAACCAGGTATCCCTGAGTTCTTACATTAGCACGGTTGTATCTGTTACTTTCGCGGTTGGACTCGTTTTTGAACTACCGATCTTTGTATACTTTCTTACAAAAGTTGGATTGGTGAGTCCTGCATTCTTAAAGAGAAATCGTAAATATATGCTGGTGATCTTATTATCAATATCAGCAATTATTACTCCTCCTGATGTATTCAGTCAGGTTTTAGTTTGTATTCCATTGATGGGACTTTATGAATTGAGTATCGGGATTTCCAATAGGATTCATAAGAAGCGTGAACTAGAAATGGAGGTTTAATCCTCTAAAAATTCAGAGACCAAATAATAAAACTCTTCAGGTGCCTCGGCATGTACCCAATGTGAGGCATTTTCAATAGTTGTCAGTTTGTATGATGGGAAATTGTATTCGATTCTTGGAATGTCTTGATCCAATACATAATCAGATAAGCTTCCCCTTATAAAAAGACATGGATTATCAAACGTATCCATAGTGTCAACCCCATCGAACAAATCATCGATATTATCACAAATAGCTTCAAAATTGATTCTCCAAGCAAGTTTATTCTTTTCCTCCCAATAAAGATTCTTGAGAATGAAGTTTCGTAGTTTATAATCCGGAAGTCTTTCCGAGATCAGCATATCAACTTCCTTCCTGGAACGTACCATATCAAAATCGATCCTTCGCATTGCATCGATAATTTGTAGATGAGATGTTCGCTTTGGGTATTCTCTTAGACTAATATCCACTATAACGGCTTTTTTGATCAGTTCTGGGTTCTCAAGTGCAAATCGAATACTTACTTTACCGCCCATCGAATGACCGATCAGAATTGGGTCCTCAATTTCATGCTCATCGATGAAATCCATAAGATCATCAGTCATTGCCAAATAATTAAAAGTATCTGAATGCGGAGATTGCCCGTGATTCCGTTGGTCCGGAATAAATACTTTATAACCTAGCTTAGCAATTCGTTTGCCAAATGTTACCCAGTTATCAGAAATTCCAAATAATCCGTGCAGAATGATAAGTGGCTGACCTTCACCAAATGTGCGATAAAATAACTTCATATTAAAATTTTAATTCATCACCCGTATTTTCAAGCTTGAATCGTTTTTTGAATAGATGTACAATAAAATAAATGATAGGTGTATCTATCATTGCGACTAGAACTTTGAAGATATAACCATTCAGTAATAAGATCCCAAATAGCTTCCATTCGATAACTCCGAAACTACAAAGCAATAATAATACGGTGCAGGTATCAACAAACTGAGAACTAAATGTAGAAGCATTATTTCTTAACCAGAGATGTTTACCTTTTGTTAATTTCTTCCAGAAGTGAAACATTTGAACGTCAATGAATTGAGCTAGGAGATAGGCGGTTAGAGATGCTGCAACAGCAATAAAAGTAAATCCAAATACTTTGTCGAATTCCTGATTGGAAACCGGTGACCAATTGGTTGCATTAGCATATGAGCTTACCATAATTATAAATAACATGAAAATACTGGCAAAGAGACCCGACAATACAACTTTATGTGCTCTTTTCTTTCCATAGATCTCAGAAATGATATCCGTTACCAGAAATGTGATAGGGTAGGGTAAAATTCCAACCGAAAGTTCAAAGGTGTAAATTCCGAAAACATTTAAAGTGAAGAATTTTTGAAAGATGAGGTTACTTGTAACCAGCGAGGCAATAAATAAACCCGCCAGGATCAAGTAAATATTTTCAGCTTCACTTTTTAGTTTCTGATCCATTATTAAACTCTTAATTCACGAAGATACATTTGGATGGTGTTTTCCAAACCAAAATATAATGCATCGCTGATTAATGCATGTCCTATTGATACCTCAAGTAAACCAGGAACTTCCTGAACAAAATACTTAAGATTCTTAAGATTTAGATCATGACCGGCATTAATTCCAAGTCCAACTTCATTTGCAACTTTCGCAGCTTCAACGAATGGTTTCACGGCTGCTACTTTGTCGTTTTCAAAGTCAACTGCATAGCTTTCAGTGTAAAGTTCTATTCTGTCTGTTCCCGTTTTTACTGCATTTCTGATCATCTCAGCATCCGTTTCAATAAAGATAGATGTTCTGATCCCATTGTTCTTGAACTCTTTGATCACATCAGTTAAAAAGGCTTCATTTTTAATGGTATCCCAACCTGCATTGGAAGTTATTGCATCAGGAGCATCAGGAACAAGTGTTACCTGTGCTGGTTTTACCTCTAAAACGAGATCTATGAATGATTTTGTAGGATTTCCTTCTATGTTGAATTCAACGTCGATCGCAGGTTTAATATCTCTTGCATCCTGATAGCGGATATGTCTTTCATCAGGTCTTGGATGAACAGTGATTCCTTGAGCACCAAAGCGTTCGCAATTCAATGCTGCTTCTAATACATTTGGCTCATTACCGCCTCTGGCATTCCTGATCGTTGCGATCTTATTTATGTTTACACTTAGTTTGGTCATGGTAAGGGTATTTAGAACAAAAGTAAATAATATGTTCAATTGTTCAGTAGTTCAGTGGTTCAATTGTTTAAAATGATACCAAATTGGATGGGATTTGAAAGGATTTTCTTAGTTTTGATTATATGAGAGCAGTAATTCAACGTGTTTCCGAAGCCTTTGTTGAGATAGAAGGTAAGAAAGTTGCAGAAATCAAACATGGTATGTTGATTCTTTTAGGAATTGAAGAGGCTGATAATAGTGATGATATTGAATGGTTGTCGGCTAAGATCTCCAAGTTAAGGATCTTCAATGATGAAGAAGGTGTAATGAATAAAAGTGTAGTTGATATAGATGGTGAAATCATTGTTGTTTCTCAATTTACACTGCATGCTAGTACTAAGAAAGGTAACCGTCCATCTTATATTTATGCCGCAAAGCCTGAAATTGCTGTACCTTTGTATGAACAATTTAAAACTCAGTTATCTAAAGATGCTGCCAGAGATGTTCAAAGTGGTGAGTTTGGAGCCATGATGAATGTTGGACTCGTTAATGACGGACCAGTAACGATTATTATTGACACAAAAAATATGCAGTAATGAGTTTGAAAAACATCCTAAAACTTGGTGACCCAAGGTTACATGAAGTCTCAGTTGAAGTTAAGCAAGAGGAGATTCCTTCACTCCAGGGTGACATTAAGATTATGCACAATGCTTTAATGGAGTTTCGAGAGTTATATGGAGCGGGTAGAGCAGTAGCAGCCCCTCAGATCGGAGTTTTCAAGCGATTTATATATTTTAATGTTGATGAACCAATTGTGCTTTACAATCCGGTATTGAAAAACCTAAGTAAAGAAAAGATCATTGTATGGGATGATTGTCTTAGTTTCCCTGGATTGCTAATAAAAGTTGAAAGACATAAGAGTCTTGATATTCATTTTAAAGATAAAGACTGGAATGATCAGGTATGGAAACTTGAAGGTGATCTTGCAGAATTAATTCAACATGAATATGATCACCTAAATGGAATTGTCGCTACACAAAAAGCAATGGATGAAAAATCTTTTAGGTTGATCAATCCTTAAGTTTTTGTATGAATTTTTCTTTATCAATGATGAATCTGGTATGAGTTCCATTACCGATCTCATCATCTCCTTCAAAAGCTTTTAACTCAAATTCCAACTTTCGGCCTTCATAGTTTATTAAACTCGCGAAACACTTCACTGTTTTACCAATAGCCGTTGCTTTTAAGTGATTGATCTGAATATATGTTCCTACACTTGTTTCAGTCTCTTCTAAATGATCTTCCACACACAGCATAGCTGCTTTTTCTAAATGAGCGATCATAGAAGGTGTTGCATATACCGGCACAGAGCCTGAACCCATCGAAATTGCGGAATGTTCTTGCTTAACTTCTATTTCGAAAGAATAGGATAAGCCTTTTTGTAGCTCCGGATTATTTCCCATAGTTAAATACGATCGTTTCTTTTGTTTCAGGATGGAGGCTTTTACCTACCGGACAAGTTCTTGCAGCAGATTCAATTAATCTCTTTTCTCTCGCAGAATAGTTATCGTGCGGAAGATTGATAATTACTTCGATCTCACCAATTCGGCGTGGATTAGAAACCATGGTTTTTGTGATATCGATTTCAGTCCCATCAATATTAAAATCATTGGCATTAGCACTAATACCTATGATGGTTAAAATACATGCACCAAGAGCATTTGCAACTAGATCTGTAGGAGAAAAAGCTTCTCCTTTTCCTTTATTATCAGTTGGAGCATCTGTGAATATTTTGCTTCCTGATTGCAAGTGAGTCGCTTCTGTGCGAAGATCGCCTTTATATGTCATTTTGATTGTAGGCATAATTCTGAATTTTGCACAAATTTATAAAAGTCAGTGCAAACAAAAAAGGCCTGTCAAATGACAGACCTTTGAGTTATACATTAAAGATTAGCTTTTACTTTTTCTTTTTTTTGTCAGTTTTTTTCTTGTCATCACAAGATTTCTTTGCTGCTTTATCTGAGCAACATGCTTTCTTATCTTTCTTAGCTTTTTTCTCTTTCTTTACTTCTTTCTTAGCTTTTTCTTGTGGAAGTGTAGTGTGTGCACTTACTCCAACAGTCGTTACAAGAACAAAAGATACTAAAGCTAATCCTACTAATAGTTTTTTCATAATAATGTAATTTAGATTCATTTTAAAGTTCTGATAAGGCAAATCTACTACTCTCAGCGGAAAAATCAAGTTAATCCCTGTTAAAAACTGTTAATGATTTGTTAATTTGAAAAGCTGAAATTCAGAAGTTTTATCTTTGTAACNGTGAATATGCTGCATAGTTGCCTCATTTCCTTAATATTGAATCGATAGTCACAGATGAATAAAAATTTTTTCAAATTAATTATTTACGTTGCCACTTTTTCGCTGGTCGGTATCGTCTTTACTCAACTCTACTGGGTGAAGAAGGCTGTAGATTATAAGGAAGAGCAATTTAATAATAGTATTCATTTGGGATTGAAGAGCATCGTTAATCAACTTCTGAATGATTATAATGACTCCACTTTAAAAATGATGCAGGAGCAAGGCGAGAAATGCGATTTCGAGCGAACAAGCATTTACGATGTCATTGATCACAAAGAATTGGATAAATTGATCCATCAGGAAGTTGGCTGTTATATTGATTACCATGAAGCTGAATATGCTGTATTCAGTAAAGTGAATAACAGCTTTGCAATGGGTAATTACGACAGATATAAGGCCGAGATCATGAATTCGCAGCATCTTGTGAGTTTAGATTGTTTATTTAGCTCCGGCAAGTATTATCTTGCAGTACATGTTCCAGGTCAGAAGAACCTGATCCTTTATAGATTATTAGGATGGTTATTATTATCGGCACTATTTATTCTTGCTACTATTTTCAGTTATTATTATACAATTCTAACTTTATTAAAGCAGAAAAAACTGTCAGAAATGAAAACTGACTTCGTCAATAATATGACGCATGAGTTTAAAACTCCGATCTCAACCATTTCTCTTGCGAGTGAGATGTTGTTAAAACCAAACGTTTTTGAGTCGCCGGATAAAACTCAGAAGTATGCCGGGATCATTTATGATGAAAATGTAAGATTGGAGAAGCAAGTGGAGCAAGTCTTACAGATCACTATCCTTGATAAGGAGAATACTAAAATAAAACCAATTAATTTAGACCTACATAAAATCATTCACAAACTTGCTGAGAACTTTAAGCTAAGCGTTAAAGAGAGGGATGGGAGTATTGTTACACAGCTTGATGCTGAAGATTTCACGATCGAAGCGGATAGGGTACATGTGATCAATATGATCTCTAATTTAATAGACAATGCTATAAAGTATTCACCGGACGCACCAAATATTAAGCTTGAAACCAGGAATATTAAACAAGGTGTTCAAGTGTCTGTGATCGATAATGGAATGGGAATAAGCCCTGAACATCAAAGACAGATCTTCAAAAAGCTTTATCGTATTCCAACCGGAAACAGACATGATGTAAAAGGATTTGGTTTAGGCCTGTTCTATACTAAAACCATGATCGAAGCACACGGTGGCACAATTAATGTTAAATCTGAAATAGGGAATGGAAGTCAGTTCGACCTATACTTCCCATTTCACTCAGTAATAGATATTAGTAATGAAGAATGATAAAATAAAGATCTTACTTGTTGAAGATGACCCAAATTTGAGCCTTGTACTTCAGGATTATCTCGAAATGTTGGGCTATGACATTGTTCTTTGTAAAGACGGAGAAGAAGGTCTGGCAGCATATAAGCGTAAAAAATTTGATCTGTGTATCTTCGATGTTATGATGCCAAAGAAGGATGGATTCAGCCTTGCAGAGGACATCAGACTAGTAAATACAACAATCCCTATTATATTTCTTACGGCAAAATCACTGAAGGAAGACCGAATAAAAGGTTTTCAGGTAGGATGTGACGATTATATCACAAAACCTTTCAGTACGGAAGAGTTAAGTTTGCGTTTAAAAGCCATTCTTAAACGATGCCAAATAGGAGATGAGAGTGAATCAGAGGTACAGAATGAGTACCAGATCGGGAAGTTCACTTTCAACTACGAAACCATGAAGTTACTATCCGAAGACGGAGAGCAGAGCCTTACTAAAAAGGAAGCCGGACTTCTTCGACTTCTATGCTTAAATAAAAATAAACTTCTTACTAGAGAAGTTGCATTGAAGACCATTTGGGGTGAGAATGATTATTTCATCGGACGAAGTATGGATGTTTTTATAACTAAACTTCGTAAATACTTAAAATCCGATCCCAATATTTCGATTACGAATGTTCATGGAACCGGATTTAAACTCGAAGATGAGCAGGATTAATACCTTCTTACTTTCAGGCTGGTAATCGCTGCATCCACTTTTATCTTAATTGTATTTTTTGCATCATCGAAATTAGGCGTTTGATAATAGCCTTTATCGATCTTATCGAAACCATCAAAGTTTCTAGATGAAAGAACTGTAGTTGTGATTATCTCGCAACCTGATTCTTCAGGAATGGATAAAGTGATGGAAGATGCTCCAGATTGAACATAAATACTCGTATGTTCATAAAGATCACCTACCTTTAAATTTACTGAAGAAGCTCCTCCTGCAATTGAAATATCCTGAGTTTTGAACTTCCTGAGATCCAATCTGATCTTCGCAGCTCCGGATTCGATATCAAAATTCCAAACTGGATCAGGATGAAGTTTAAGTTCGATATCATTAATAACTCTTCTAAAATTCTGCTTACCATCTCTTAGTTTAAGCTTTAAGTTTCTATGATCGCTTTGTTCAGTAGATGAAAATATATATGGACCTATGTTTCCATCTTGATTAAACTCAAAGAGGTATTCGGTTGCAGTTCTTAATTCAAAATCACCGGCTATTGCAGCTACATTTAGAGTGGCTTCTTTGATTTCGCTATTGTATGGTTCATAGAAATATTGACTGGCAATGTCGCTTCCATAATCTTCATCTGTTTCAGCCCATTTATCAGAAAAATCCCATCTATAGTTATCTCCTTGCCATCTCGAACTTGAAGTAAACAAGAACGCAAATAATACTGCAATTGTTGCCAAAGATAATAGTGCCTTTATCCCACTTTTAAGTGGAAGCATAGTGATGCCAAGGAATACAAGGATAATTGGCCATAATCGGAATAAAGAGTACCAACTAAAGAATAGAACACCTGTATTTCTAAGAATAAAAAGTGTTCCAAAGGTCACTAAAATTCCGCCCCAAAATAGGTTTTGACTCTTCATAATATTAAGATTTATTTTCTCTTTCTTTTAAACCCATAATGATCATTACTACCCCTACTATAAGTAAAAGTACAGGCCAGAAATTAATAAAATCAATTCTAGGGATAATTCTGCTTAATAGGAAGATAAGTCCAACAGAAATCAATACGATCCCGGCGATCAGACTTCCTTTGTTCTGATCCATTTTACTCAATTCTTCATTAAGTTTTGAATCTAAGTTTTGGTCATACTCAACTGTGGGTTCACCTTCTTTATTTAAATGATCTGCTTCTGTATAAGGATTGTTTGCAAAAGGAGAACTCTTTGAAGGTAAAGCGATCCAAAGGATACAGTAAATCAAAACTCCACCACCACCGGCAATAGCAAGTACAATAAATAAGATTCGGATAAGTGTTGGATCTGTGTTCAAATTATCAGCAATTCCGGCGGCTACACCACCAACAATGGCTTGTGTGGAATTCCGGTAAAGTCCTTTATGTGGTTGAGTATTCATATTTCAATAGTTTGATTAAAACAAATATACCAATTTCATATAAATCGGTCTTTATATTTAGACGACTCAGAATTACAAAAGTTACGTCTGCCAAACCATATATACCTATTCCTCGCTGTTTTATCGTACAAGCGGTCTTTCCATTTCTTAGGGATAAATGCAAATATTCTGAAAAGCACGAAAACTCCTCCTAAGCTTTTTAAGATCTCTTCAACCGCTTTGGAACGATCAAACCATTGCGCATTCTTATATACGATGATTGAATCGGAATCTGAAAATGTTTCAGGAATCTCATATTTGGGGTTTGAAATACCTGAAAAAAGTAGTTTCTTTCCTCGGTCAGCCTTCAATAAAAAACGCACTGAATTGCTACATAAATAACAATGATCATCGAAGAACACTATCGTTTTGCTTGTATTTAATTTATTGTCAATCAATGTTATATCAGCTAATTTTTAAGCTTTCTCTAAATAAGTCTAAATTAATAAAAGATTAATCTCTGAACTTTTAATTTTGCCTATTTCTTCGTAAATTTATAGTCAACCTAGTGAAAAACAAATTATTACAATTCTACATTTAATTTATTTTACATATGAACGGAGAAAAAATTACGATCTCGAAAGGGAAACTTAATGTTCCTAATTTCCCAATTATTCCTTTTATTGAAGGTGATGGTACAGGACCGGACATCTGGGCTGCTTCTGTTAGCGTATTCGATGCTGCTGTAGCGAAAGCTTATGGTGGGGCAAAAAAGATCGTCTGGAAAGAAGTCCTTGCTGGCGAGAATGCATTTAACAAAACTGGTGAATGGTTACCGCAGGATACACTGGATGCTTTTAAAGAATATTTAGTTGGGATCAAAGGACCATTAACGACTCCGATTGGTGGTGGAATTACATCATTAAATGTAGCTCTTAGACAAAAATTAGACCTTTACACCTGTCTCCGACCTGTTAAATATATCACAGGAGTGCCATCTCCGGTTAGAAAGCCTGAAGATGTTGATATGGTTATCTTCAGAGAGAATACAGAAGATATTTATGCAGGTATCGAATGGCCTGAAGGAAGCGAAGATGTGAATCGAGTTATCCGGTTCTTGCAGGATGAAATGGGCATTCATAAGATCCGATTCCCTAAAACGAGTGGTATTGGTGTAAAACCAGTTTCTCAGGAAGGAAGTTACCGTTTGGTAAAAGCGGCCATCGAGNATGCTTTAAATGAAAACAGAGATTCAGTTACTCTGGTTCATAAAGGCAATATTATGAAGTTTACTGAAGGTGCTTTCAAAAATTGGGGATATCAGATCGCAGTAGAGGAGTATAGAGATCAGGTAATCACTCAGCGTGAGAGCTGGATCATCGGAAATCAGGATGATAATGCAGACTTAAGTGTAGAGGATAATGCGAAGTTAGTAGAACCAGGTTACCATATGATGACTGATGGTCAGAAGAAAGAGATTTGTGATGAGGTTGAAGAAACTCTTAAATTAATGCCTACTCACGGTAACGGACAATGGAAACAGAAACTGTTGATCAAGGATGCAATTGCAGATATTACTTTACAGCAGGTTTTAACAAGAGCAAGTGAATTTCATGTGATCGCTACCATGAATCTGAATGGGGATTATCTATCTGATGCCTTAGCAGCTCAGGTGGGTGGGATCGGAATTGCTCCTGGAGCAAATATTAATTATGAATCGGGACACGCAATCTTTGAAGCAACCCATGGTACGGCACCTAAATATGCCGGACTCGATAAAGTTAATCCTGGTTCAGTAATTCTTTCGGGAAGCATGATGTTCAAATATATGGGCTGGAATGAAGTTCATGATATTATATGGGATGCTCTTGTAAAAACGATTTCACAGAAGAAGGTAACTTATGATTATCATAGGATGATGGATGATGCTACATTGCATAGCTGCTCTGGCTTCGCTGAAGCGATCATTGAAAATTTATGATAAATTGGCTATATTTATAACTAAACAACAAGGAAATATATGACAGACTTAAAAGAAAAACTACGTGATAAGATCGAAGCTTGGAGACCCAGAACCAAGCGATTGTTGAAGGAACATGGAGATGTGGTAGTAGATAACGTTACTATTTCACAGATCCTGGGAGGGATGAGAGGCTTAAAAAGTCTTGTAACTGATATCTCTTATCTGGATCCAGATGAAGGAATCAGATATAGAGGTTATAAATTACATGATGTATTCGAAAAGCTACCTAAACCAAAAGGTGCTGAAATGCCTTATGTTGAAGGATTATTCTATCTGTTGTTATTAGGTGAAATGCCTACTGAGAATGATGTTGCCGACCTTGTTGATGAATTCAGTAAACGTCGTATCTTACCAAGATATATTTATGAATTGATCGATGCATTCCCTTGTTGTAGTCACCCAATGACGATCTTTTCTACTGCAATCCTATCTATGCATAGAGAATCATTTTTCTCCAAAAAGTATGTTTCGGGTATGAATAAATTGGATTACTGGGATCCAACTTATGAAGATACTCTGAACATGCTTGCAAAACTTCCGGAGATCGCTACATATATCTATGCAAAACTCTACAGAGACGGTAATCGTATTCAGTCGAATCCAAATCTTGATTTCGGTGGGAACTTCGCATTTATGATGGGTAAAGAAAAGCCTTATGATGATGTAATGAGAATGCACTTCATTGTTCATAGTGATCATGAAGCAGGTAATGTAAGTGCTCATGCCGGACATTTGGTAGCCAGCTCATTATCAGATGTATACCTTTCAATCTCTGCGATGATCAATGGTCTAGCAGGCCCTCTTCACGGACTTGCAGCACAAGGTGTTCTGCAATGGCTGCACGACTTAATGGATAAAATGGGAGGTGCAACTCCAACTGAAGGAGAGATCAAACAATTTGTTTGGGAAACACTAAACTCTGGACAGGTAATTCCAGGTTTTGGTCACGCAGTGCTTAGAAAAACAGACCCTAGATATTTATTACAAAGAGAATTCAGCTTGAAGCATATTGCTGATGACTCGATCTTTAAATATGTGGATATGCTCTATAAAGTTGTTCCTCCTATTCTTCAGGAACATGGTAAAGCTAAAAACCCATGGCCTAACGTAGATGCGCAATCCGGAGTGATACAATGGCATTATGGTGTTCGTGAGTATGATTTTTATACCGTTTTATTTGGTATCGGAAGAGCCATCGGCATTTGTGCAAATATAATTTGGGACAGAGCATTAGGTTATCCGCTGGAACGTCCAAAATCATTGACTACGGATATGCTTGAAGATATCGCAGGTATTAACTCAATAGGTACGCCGAAAATTGAGGAGGCAGAAGCTTAAATCGTGATAAAACAAATAGAATTTTCATTACCCTCATATAGAAGAGGANATCATCTAATCACCCATTTGATCACAGATCAGTTGGGTGATTTGCCTAAAACAGGGATTTTAAATCTGTTCATTAAGCATACTTCGGCAGGTTTAACAATAAATGAAAATGCGGACCCAAGTGTTAGAGTGGATTTTGAGACAATTTTTAATAAAATAGTACCTGAAAATGAACCTGATTATGTGCATACGATGGAAGGTAGTGATGATATGCCTGCCCATATAAAAACAAGTCTGGTTGGAAATTCAATACAAATACCAATTACTAATAGCAGACTGAATTTAGGAACATGGCAGGGTATTTACCTCTGTGAGTTTAGAAATTATGGCGGGGCAAGAAGAATGATCGCTACAATTTATTCCTGATCAATAAATTTATCAAATATTACAGTGAACTTTGATCCTTTACCGAGTTCACTATTGCATTTAACATCTCCATTCATCGTATTGGCATAACGCTTTACAATTGCTAGTCCTAGACCTGTAAGAGGTTCAGTATTGTTAATGTCTGTTTGGCGCTCATAGAGATCAAAAATATCTTTCAATATCTCAGCCTTGATCCCTGGCCCTTGATCTTCTACTTCAATAATAGCTTTTTTGTTTTCAGAATATAATCTGATGTCAATGGTTTTACCTTTCTCGCTGAATTTGATCGCATTACTGAGTAGATTCTCAAGTATTTGAACCAAATAAACCTGATTTAGCTTCGCATCTATAAATGCCAGATCCAGATTAAATTCCAACTTTTTCGTTTGAGCTCTGAATTTTAAGGATTCAGTTACATCCAGTATTGCTTTTCTCAGATTGATACGCTCATATTTCAATCGAAGTGTTTTAGATTCGATCACATCAATATTCAGGATCTCATCAATTAGCTTATCTATTCTGGNTGAAGAGTTGTGGATCAATTCAACATAATTTTTCTGAGTATCAGTAAGATTAGCTGTGTCACTAAGTAAAAGATCTGTCATGCACAAGCTACTGGTTAGTGGGTTTTTCATCCCATGAATAAGAATGCTTATCTGATGATTCTTTTCTTCATTCAAAGTTAGCAGATCGTAATTCTGGATTTCCAGAAGTTCTTTCTTTTCACTTAAATTGGTATGTTGAGATTCAATTTCCTTTTTTTGGCTTTGAACTTTTAAGAAATTTTTAGCTAATTTCTCTTCAAGAACATTCATGTTTCTGATCCTTTGGATCAAAACCCTTAAGATACTCTTAGTGATCTCTGGCTTCTGAGCCAAAAGGGCATAGAAATCATCTTGCTCAAGTTTATATAGCAGACTGTCTTTATCTGCCGTAACTGAAGCAGATNTTGTTTCTTCATCGATCAGAGCATATTCACCAAATACATTTGCAGTTTCCATTCTGGCATAAACGTGACCGCCATCATGGATTCGAACCATCCCTTTTGCAATAATGTACATTGATTTTCCAATACTTCCTTTCTTGAAAACTACTTTACCTTTCTCAATTTTCTTTTCTGAAAGTTTTAAAGCGATTTCAGTTAATACACTTTCCTCGCTCCCTGAGAAAATGGAAGTTTGTTTGAGAATTGATATTCTTTCACTAATGATCTGTTCTTTAGTACGGCGACTCATGAAGTAATAATTTGGCTTTTCAAATATATTGAAAAAAAAGAAAGTCTATCAAGCTTTATAAAGATCTAGGCTATATACATAATTACTAAGCTCCGGAAAAAACTCCCTGAAGTCATTCTCAAAAGATCTATAATCCTGCTTTAAAGACGCCACGGATGTATTCATGCCTGATCGATTACCTGTTCTTCTGTCCATTCCATGAAACACTCTATCTAAGCTGTTCAGATCGGCGTAGTTTACAAGCCAGTTTTGGCTGATCATAAAAGGAAGGATGTACTTGGAGCGCTTTGGTAATATTGAAAAACGCTTGATCAAGTGCATATAATGTGATTGTACGAACTCTCGAATCTCAATATCAGAATAATCATTCCAGTGTTTTGATAGAAAATGATCATAAAAGATATCTATGATAACTCCCGAGTAATGATTATAGGTTTTATTGATCCTGTGTTTACTTCTTTTGAAAATCTCATGTTGATCTGTATATTGATCAATTCTACGGTGAAGAAGAACACCTTTCTGGATTCCCGGAGTAAAAAGTTCGAATTGTTTACCTTTTACAGAATCGGCAATGAAGTTCCCGACAGCTATTTCAGGATCATTTGGAGATAAGTATAAATGTGCGAGAAAGTTCATGTATCAATAGAAAGGCGCTAAATTACAAATAATATTATTTAGAACGATTATACCAAATACCTAAATTTTGATGTGGAAAATTTAAGTAATTTTGCACAAAATCATTGATTTCATTAACGACTGAAAATAAATCATATAGAAATGCAAAAGTTATTATTGTTAGGAGACGAGGCAATTGCACAAGGAGCAATTGATGCCGGAATGTCTGGTATTTATGCCTATCCGGGAACTCCGTCTACTGAGATTACAGAATATGTTCAAAAGTCGAAAGAAGCAAAAGAATTAGGAATTCGTTCTGCTTGGTCGGCAAATGAAAAAACTGCTATGGAATCTGCATTAGGAATGTCTTATGCAGGTAAAAGAGCCATGGTATGTATGAAACATGTTGGGTTAAACGTAGCAGCAGATGCATTCGTGAACTCATCTATTACCGGAGCGAATGGTGGTCTTATCATCGTTTCTGCTGATGATCCTTCAATGCACTCATCGCAAAATGAGCAGGATTCAAGATTCTTCGGAAAATTCTCTTTCATGCCAATCCTTGAGCCTTCAAATCAACAGGAAGCTTATGATATGGTAAGATATGGGTTTGAACTTTCTGAGAAATTAGCTATTCCAGTATTATTAAGAATTACAACACGATTGGCTCACTCTAGAGCAGGTGTTAGCCGCGAGGAAATTCTTACTCAAAATGATGTAAAACTTCCTGAGAATTCAACTCAATTCGTTTTACTTCCATCTATTGCACGTAAACAATACAGAGATCTTCTTGCTAAGCAAGAGCCGCTAGAAAATGAAGCCAAAGAAAGAGGTTTCAATGCATATATTGATGGCGCTGATAAATCAAAAGGTATTTTATGTTGTGGATTAGCATACAATTACCTAATGGAAAATTTCGAAGATCGTAATTGTCNACATCCAATTCTTAAAGTTGGTCAATATCCTATCCCTACAGATATGGTTGATAAACTTTATGAAGAATGTGATGAATTAGTGATCATGGAAGATGGATATCCGATCATTGAGGAATTGATCAAAGGTTTCTTGAATAAAGGGAAACCAATTCATGGTAGACTTGATGGTACACTTCCAAGAGATGGCGAATTAAATCCAAACCTTGTAGCAGTTGCTCTAGGTATGGAAGATACGGTTGGAGAGCCAATTCCACCATTCGTAATGGGCCGTCCTCCAAAACTTTGTACAGGATGTTCTCACAATGATGCATTTACTGCATTGAATGAAGCATTAGAAGTTTATGGTGATGGAAGAGTATTCTCTGATATTGGATGTTATACATTAAGTGCTTTAAAACCATTGGAATCTATCAATACTTGTGTTGATATGGGAGCTTCGATCACAATGGCTATGGGTGCGGCTGATGCCGGACTAATTCCTGCTGTTGCAGCAATCGGAGATTCTACATTTACACACTCCGGAATGACTGGTTTGCTTGATGCTATTAATAATAATTCACCTATCACTGTATTAATTCTAGATAATGCCACAACCGGTATGACTGGTGGACAAACATCTTCAGCTCTTGGTAAGATCGAAGCAATTTGTTTAGGTCTAGGTGTTGAAGAAGAGCATATTCGTGTATTAAAGCCATTACCAAAGCAACACGAAGCAAATGTTCAGGCGATCAAAGAAGAACTTGAATACAATGGTGTTTCTGTGATCATTCCTCGTAGAGAATGTATCCAAACGCTTAATAAGCGTATGAGAGCAAAGCACAAAGCAAAACAATTGGAAGTTTAATCGTAAAGCATATTATAAAATGAAAAAAGATATAATTTTAGCTGGAGTTGGTGGTCAGGGAATTCTTTCTATTGCTGCAAGTATTGGTACAGCAGCTGTTGCTTCAGACCTTCATCTTAAACAAGCTGAGGTTCATGGTATGAGCCAAAGAGGTGGTGATGTTCAATCTCATTTACGATTATCTTCAAATGAGATCGCTTCAGATCTTATCCCTGCAGGAAAAGCTGATTTGATCATCTCTATCGAACCTATGGAGTCTTTGAGATATTTACCATACTTATCAAAAAATGGATGGGTTGTTACAAATACTCAACCTTTTGTGAATATTCCTAACTATCCTGAATTGGAAACTGTAATGGAAAAGATCAAATCTTTACCAAATCATATCGCAATTGATGCAGATACCATGGCAAAAGAAATGGGATCAGCAAGATCAGCGAATATGGTTATTTTAGGTGCATGTATTCCATTCTTGGATATGGAATTATCACAATTAGAAGATGCCATCAGAGTTATATTCAAATCTAAAGGAGCAGATGTGATCCAAACGAATCTGGATGCTTTAAATGCAGGATATAAATTTGCAAAAGAGAATATGTAAAACTTAGTTATTACTATATTTGAAACCGGGGTATTTAAATATGCTCCGGTTTTTTATGTTTATTCAAAATTTAACAAAAATGCGCACAATATTTTCATTCAGCATCGTTTTAGTACTGCTCATTCAAGCTTGTACTATAGAATCTAAACCGAAACAGTTTACTTTAGATCAAGAGACCATTAATAATTTAATTGAAACTTGGCATCAAGCAGCTACTGATGCTGATTTTGATACCTATTTCGCTTGTATGACTGAAAGTTCATATTTTATTGGAACAGATGCTTCTGAGAAATGGAATACTAATGAGTTTAAGGCATTCTGTAAACCAATTTTTGATAGGGGAAGTGCCTGGGAGTTTAAAACTATAAAACGCCAGATCTTTATAAGTGAACAAGGAGATGTTGCATGGTTTGATGAACAATTGGATACCTGGATGGGCGTTTGTATGTCTTCAGGAGTTGTTGTAAGAACAGATGAAGGATGGAAGATCGAACATTATCAATTATCCATAGCAGTTCCGAATGATGTAGTTGATGATTTTATAAGTCTGGTTAAGAAATACGAAGAGAATAAAGTTAATGAGAAAGAATAGGGTTTTATTGATCATAGGGATTCTCGGATCCATCGCAATTATCATTCTATTTAATCTTAAGGGTGCTGATAAAGAGTTAGATACCTTGAAAGTCGATTCTTTAGTTGAATTTCAACCTAAGATCGAATATGGAATTGTAGTTGATTCATTGATTGTTAGTAAGGATAAGGTTAAAAGAAATCAATTTTTATCAGATATTTTATTGAAGTATAATGTTGATTATGTTGACATTGACATTGCTGCTAGAAGATCAAAACCTGTATTTGATGTTCGAAGGATCAGAGTTGGTCAGCCTTATACAGCTATTTGCACAAATGACAGCATCCCTGATCTTCATTATTTTATCTATGAAGAATCTCCAACCTCTTATGTTGTATTTGATTTCAGAGATTCTATTCATATCCATAGAGGTGAGAAGGAAGTAAGGATCGAAATGGATACCATTCGTGGAGTGATCGAATCTTCGCTTTGGAATTCCATTATCGAAGCTGAAGGAGATCCAAATTTAGCGAATGAACTTTCAGAGATTTTCGCCTGGACCATCGATTTCTTCGGTATCAAAAAGAATGATTCATACCATGTAATTTATGAGAATTTATATGTTGATGATCAGAAAATTGGATTGGGAAAAGTTAAAGCTGCTAAGTTTAAGCATAACCGCAAAGATCATTATGCTTTTTACTTTATACAAGACTCTATAGGCGATTATTTCGATGAAAATGCAGGAAGTCTTCGGAGAGCTTTTTTAAAGGCTCCATTGCGCTTTAAACGAATTAGTTCACGTTTCTCTTATAGCAGAATGCATCCTGTTCTAAAATATAGGAGGCCGCATCTTGGTGTTGATTATGCAGCAGCAGTTGGAACACCGGTATTAAGTGTGGGTGATGGTGTTGTAACGCGGATTTGGAGGACAAAGCAAGGTGGCAGATCGATCAAGATCAAACATAATGGAACTTATAGTACCGCTTATCTGCATCTGAATGGATATGCAAAAGGAATTAAAAAAGGAGTAAGAGTAAAACAAGGACAAGTAATCGCATATGTTGGGAAAACAGGTTTGGTAACAGGCCCACATCTTGATTTTAGATTCTACAGAAATGGGAAAGCAATAGATCCTTTAAAGGTTAAATCCCCAGCTGTAAAACCTGTCGATAGTACCTATCTTGACAGGTATAAAGTATTTTCAACTCATTTAAAAGCTACATTAAACGATCAGTTGTATTATAATTTCTAGCTAAGTCTCATTACTGTTAATTCAAGAAACATTGCTAAACTCACTTTGTTTAAATTATTGATTTTTTCTTCTTTTCTTGATGAAAGAACCAATATTAAGGCTAGCGAAATAATTTAAGTAGTCTTTTAGCTAGCTCTAAAGCAGGGTGATCTTTGAACAAATTCTCATTATACCAGTTGTACTAAAGCTTCGCTTTAAAACAGTTATAGTTTTTTTGAAGGAGAATCCTATAAGAAAGTTTTCCGGTTATTATTTAAATAAAAACTATTAAGCCTATACCCTTTTCTATACATTATTATTTTGTCTATATATAAAAAAAGAGCTCACCAATTGGCAAGCTCTTTTTTATAAAATCCCTTTCGGTTTAAATTTAATAACTAATCTTAGTTAACATCCCAGAATAATTTAGTTCTTTGGTCATCACCTCCAATTGCTGAAGATGCTGCTTCATAATTAGTTTTGTTATTTTTAACCTCATCATAAGGATAAGGCATGCGCACAGGAATGTCTCCATAAACCATACCTGTTGGTACGTTTAATATTGGGAAGTCAAGTCTTCTCCATTCAGCCCATGCTTCAACGCCTCTATTATAAAATGCAATCCATTTTTGAGTACCAATTGATTCTTTCCAGTTGGCTGCATCATATGGATTCGCAGTTAGATAATCAGATGCTTCAGTTGCTGTACCACCCCAATACTCGATACTAGCTGTTACAGCAGCATTGTAATGAGATTCAGCGTCACCACCAATAAACCCTCTTTGTGCAGCCTCAGCTAATAAGAAATGTACTTCAACATCATCTAATAATATTGCTTCAAAATTTGCTTCAAAGAAACGATCTGCAAAGTGAGAGTAGTTTGAATATGTTTGGGCAGCGTCTAAACCTGCTATAGCACCTCTAAATACTCTTACGTTTTCATCAAGTGTACTTGTTGATGGAGTAAGGTCAAAAGGAGTAGTTTTATAAACAACAGAGTCACTTCCATCAACCAGGCTCTCATAAATTAAATACATCCCGTCACCATCGGTAATAGTGATGTCATCTGGTTTGTTATCCTCATCTTCATCAAGATAAGGAAATCCTAAAATTGTAAAATAATTAAATAGACGTGGATCTTGCAAATCATTCATTATATTAACAATTGTATTTGTTGGAATATAATCTTTACGACCACTATTTGTAAATCCATTATAAATAGTATTTACATGAGGATTTACTCCTGAATAGTAAAAAATACCACTTTCAGAAACATTGGTAATTACACCATTTGCAACTGCTGCAGTAACTGCTGAACCANCAGCACTTGGATTAACATCGGCTAACCTCATACCTAAACGTAATTGAAGTGAGGCGGCAAACTTTTTCCATTTTACAACATCACCACCAAACATTACGTCTGCCCCTCCAAAACTACCTTCACTCTCATCTAGAGAAGCAATAGCAGCAGCAATTCTGCTAAGAAGATCAGCGTAAATAGTTGCAGCATCATCATAAACAGGTGATGAATCGGTAATACCCATAAATGCTTCGGTATATGGCATATCTCCAAATGCATCTACAACACATTGGAAAGCATAAACTTGAAGAATCTCAGTAATAGCAATTTGGTTAGCTTTCTGAATTGCAAGAGCTCCTGTTAACTCTTTTACAGCCAATATAGATTGGATTTCTCTTAAATCCATGATAACGTCTCTATAAAATGTTCTGGCATAAGCATCAGGAATCTTACGATCCTGGAAGTTGTAACGTGCTTCTGTAAAATAAGTAGTTTCTTGCCAATATTGAACGAGCAGGCGCGAAATGTTGAAATTTACGCTCATATTGTCAACCTGATTGACCAGGGCAACTTCTGCATTCGTAAATAAGGTACTAACTGGTACCTCTGTTGCATTTTTTGGATCTATATTATTGGGCTTATCACAAGAAGCAACCCCTATCATAAACACCAATAATGCCAAAATATATTTAAATGTTTTCATATACTTTATGTTTTTAATTTGCTAATTATTAAATTCCTAATTTAAGGTTAAACCCAATATCTCTTGTAGTAGGATAAGCACCACTTTCAATACCTTGTCTGTTACCTGAACTTAATGCAGCCTCAGGATCAAAGTGTTCTACGTTTTTCGACAAGATCGCTAAGTTTCTACCAACGATTGAGAAGTGAATACTAGCAAATGGTGTTTTTTCAACAAGTTTTTTAGGAAGTTTATATCCAATAGATAACTCGCGTAATTTCACATAAGATGCATCGAATACATATCGTGCTGTAGGACTATTATTATAGTAGAATGCACGACCCCAACGTTCAGAGTTTACAAGGATATCATTTGGCGTACCATCAGCTTTTACACCCGGTAATATTGTACCTCCTGAATTTGGATCTGCTTCATCCAATGGTAATCCACCACTAAAGTTATCACCTAAGTCACCGTCAGTTTTAGATATGAGGTTGTCACGCATTTCATTTCCTAATACGTTGATTCCTGCTGTTTCAGCATAAACACCAGTAGCTTGACCATACTTAGTATTTACTGAGTAAATATCACCACCTTTTTGAATGTCGAATAAAACATTGAATGTGAAGCCTTTATATGTCATGCGAGAAGAAATACCCATATTCCAATCAGGTTGGATGTTACCAATTACTTCATCAGTCTCATCAGTTTTCATATAGTAACCATTCTCATTTACTGTAGGCTGTCCATTAGTATAGATATAATCAGTACCTCTGATTACTCCATAAGGTTCACCAACTTTTGCATTAATTGAAGCATCCCATTGAGAGAATACTAATAGGTTATCAACCTCTTCACCGGCTTCATTTTCATAAAGTCTGATTACTTTATTATTATTTTTGAACCAGTTTACATCCATATCCCAAGTGAAGTCCTTGGTCTTAACGAGTGTACCTGAAATAGATATTTCAATACCTTTATTTTCAACTTCTCCTGAATTTAGCCAAATACTGCTGTACCCAGACAAAGGAGAAACCTGAACAGGCATTAATTGATCAACGGATTTATTGTTATAATAAGCAACGTCTAAACGAACTCTGTTATCAAATAAATTAGCCTCTAAACCGATTTCAAATGATTTCGTACGCTCAGGTTTAAGGTTAGGATTTTGAAGAGTGCTATTCACTGAGAATAAAGCATAATTACCCCAGTTTGTACCTTGAGAATATGTAGATAAGAGAGAATATACAGGAGCATCATTACCTACTTCAGCATAGTTAGCTCTTAACTTAGCAAACGAAAGGAATTCAATATCCTTAAATGCATCTAATTCTGAAAGTAATATACTTGTTGAAACAGAATAATAGTTAAACCCATTTTGTCCTGTAGGGAGTGTTGAGGAAACATCATATCTATCAGTTATATCAAGATATAAGAAATCTTTATATCCTAAAGAAACACTTCCGAATAATGAATTTGTACCCCATTTAGCTTGCGATTCATCAACAAATACAGGAGCAACAGAATTACTTACCGCCCATAAATCAGGAACAACAAGCCCACCAACTGTTGAGCCAACAATTGCTTCAACTGTATTACGACGAGTATTGGCTCCTAATAGTCCATTCACAGAAATGTCACCAAATCTTTTTTGGAAGTTTAAGAAAATATCTTGGTTAATCTCTTGATTTCTTCTCCAAATAGAAGTGAAGTCAGATAGATCAACACTACCAATTGCAATTCTTTCGTTTTGAATTTCTGTATATGAATCTACACTTATTTTATATTTAAGATTTAGCCAATCATTAAATTTATAAGTTAATGCCGAATAACCGAAAATACGATCACGTTTGTCATCCTGATAGTTTTTATAACGAACCCAGTATGGGTTATCAAAATAAATAGGATGCAGGTCATCATAGTAGCTGCTATTCCATGAAAGTTGAGATCCGTCAGCACGAAGATATTTTTCTTCTAACCTTTTAAAGTCAACGTTTGTTTGAAACCATTGTCCGAATGACTGCATAACGTTTTTACCATCATAACCTGTACCATAACGACCTGTTGCATTACCTTTAGTATATGTGATATTTGCTTCTGCTTTTAGTCGTTTACTTAAGTCATAATCTCCACTAAAGTTTAGAGTGTTTTTTTGAATTTTTGAATTAGGCAGGATGCCTGTTTCTTCAATATTGGTGTATGAAAGTCTAAAACTTCCTTTGTCACTTCCACCTTCTAAAGCAATATTATTAGTAAGCTTCACACCTGTTTTAAAGAAATAGTTCATTCTGTTTTCAGGATCCGGAGCAACCCAAGGTCTTTTTTCCCCAAAGTTTGGAGCATTTGGATCTAATGCATCCCAATGCACAACATTAAGGTTTGGATCAAACTTTGGCCCCCAAGAGGCATCTTCAGAAGTAGGCACGATATAATCAATTACACCATCGTTATCTAAATCTGTTTCAAAAAAGTAAGGCTCTGGATCTAAGTAATCATAAAAAGGACCATAGCCACCACCATATTTATATTGATGCTTTGGCAGGGTTGAGCCGTCAACAGAACTAAAGTTTACAGCTGAATTAATTGTAACTCCAATCTTATCACCTTTTACTTTACCTCTTTTGGTTTTAATCTCAATTACACCATTGGCGGCGCGAGAACCATAAAGCGCAGTTGCAGCAGCACCCTTTAGAATAGAGATTGACTCAATATCATCTGGGTTAATGTCACTGGCAGCATTACCATAGTCATATCCACCACCACCTCTGGTTTGAGAAGATGAGTTTGTATTTGCATTCGAAATAGGAACACCATCAATCACAAATAATGCCTGGTTGTTTTGAGTAATTGAAGCACTACCACGAATCACAACATTTGCAGAACCACCCATAGTGTTGGGAGATTTGATTGCAACACCGGCAACTTTACCTGAAAGTGACTTCACAAAGTTTGATTCACGAACTTCAGTTACTGCTTCGCCACCTACAGTTTGTACAGCATATCCCAGTGCTTTCTTCTCACGGGAAATACCGAGTGCCGTAACAACAACCTCGTTCAGAGCTGTAGAAGCTGTTTCAAGAACAACATTTATTACAGTTTGATTGCCAATTTCAATCTCTTGTTTTACCATACCAACGAAAGAGAATGAAAGTGTTCTTGCGTCAACCGGTACAGACAGGGTATATTTACCGTCTAAGTCTGTTGTAACACCAATTGTAGTTCCAGTAACCATGACTGTAACACCAGGGATTGGCTGACCATCATCAGCTCCGGTTACAGTACCACTAATTACTTTGTTTTGCGCATTAGCCACGCCCATACTTGCAAATAGCAAAAGGCACGTGAGCCAAATTGTAAATTTTCTCATAATTAAAATGAATTAGTTAATAAATTTGGTTCATATAACAATAATAGAGTATTGTTCGGGTTAAGTGTACATGCTTCCAAACGGAAACAAGAGAGCCAATTTAGTAAATTAATTTTATTTAACAAATTTTAACAAATAATCTATATAATTTAAATATGTTGAATGTGTAATGCAGACTCTTGTAAATAGTCAATAATGCGCATTTTAAACTTCGCTTAGAAGTGTTCTAAATAAATAACTCCTTTTGCTTAGTAATTCTGATTTTTAATGATTATTATCCAACCAAACTTCTGTATAATATAATATTTCAGATAAAGAGTAGTAGCATCGAATTCAGTTTTCCTGGCTATTAACCAAAGCAGTACCTCCTAAATGTATTGTTGATATTTAGCAAAACCTACTGAAGCAGGTTCAAATCAGTCTTCCCGATTCGTTTATTTTTCTATGCTCGATGTAACAGCAAGTTTTAATTATTCTATAGCAGATGTGACATCACCTGTATTACAAGAAAATTATTCAATATTTTATTTTCTGGGATTATTTTTGTTTTCAAGCTTTTCGAATTAATTACTTGATTAGCTAAATCTCCGCATTGACTTAAGAATTAATATAGGGGCGGAATTGCATTTCTCTATCTATAATGTAAAGTCATAGTCTTAATAATTGGTTAATTAAGAAGGGGAAAATCGAATCCAAGTTAGAAAAAACAGAAAATAAAAAAAAGGTGCACTTCAAAAGCGCACCTTTTATATATTAAGATAATAATATCTTAGTCATTATCCCACCATACTTTGTCGTTCTTTGTTAAAGAAGGAGTACTGGAATTATATAGTCTCTCATTCGTTGGATAAGGATATCTTGTAGGAACATTATCTTGAATCCCACTTGGAGTAATAGCTGGATATCCTGTTCTACGATAGTCATTATAAGATTCAGGACTTAAAAAACGAGATACGTATTTTTGCATCATTATGTACTCTAAAGTTAATGTAGCATTATCGATTTCAGCCTCTTTAGCAGTTACGAATGCGTCAGCAGCAGCATCATAATCGTCATCCATACCTCTGTATTTGTCAATACTAGAATTAAGTGCTAACTTAAGATAGTTTTTTGCACCAGCATCATCATTACCTGCAAAAGCAGCTTCGGCAGCGATATACATAAGTTCAGTATATGTCATTAATTCTACAGGCCCTGCTGGTTGACCATAATACTTCCCAGCATAGTCATCTCTAGTATTTCCACTGAAAGGTTCGAAAATATACTCACGTGGGTCATTATCATTAGCCAGAAGTCCCATGAAATATACACTGCTTGAAACATCACCTCTTTGATCTGCAAATTGATAAATAGGAGAATTCTCAGAAGGTGTTTCAGTAAACCAGAATGTAAAATCATCGGCATTAGAAGCCATACCATCTGCTATATAACCAAGTGCTTCTGTTGCGTAAGCAGCATTTCGGCTTGAAAGATGAATTGCATAACGAGCCTTTAAAGAATAAGCAGTTTTAATCCATTTTGATTTACTACCACCAAAAATCATATCATTTTCTATAGGGCCACTTACTGCACCTAATTCTGTAATAGCTTCTGATAATA
>PARP01000041.1 GCA_002711565.1 Bacteroidota bacterium | reverse complement strand
GGCTTATCAAGCTTTTATGCATATCCTGAATCCATTAGAAATATTATGTACACAACAAATTCTATTGAGGGGTTTAATCGTCAAATAAGGAAAGCAACTAAAACTAAAGGAGCATTGCCTTCTGAAAGATCATTATACAAACTCCTGTATTTAGTATCTTTAAATGTACAAAAACGATGGTCTAAACCCAGATCATGGAGACAGGTTCTTAATACGCTAACTATTATGTATCCTGATAGAATGACATAAAACCTAAATGACACACTTAACTAAACACAACCTCTAATTATCTACTCTCTATCATCCATTTTCTATACTCAAACCGCCCATACGTCGATATTTCTCAGTTTTCTGTAATATGGTCCAAGTTTTGTCGTCTAAACATTAACACTTTTTAACCTAGTGTTAGGGTTTCTTTAACCTAAAACCTTAACTCTTTAACTATATTAGCATACCTAATAAAACCAAATCTTATGTTGATCAATTATCTTAAAACCGCTTTCCGACTCCTGGTTCGACAAAAATCTTATTCATTTATCAATATCGGTGGACTAGCAATCGGAATGTCTGTATGTATTCTCATCTTAAGCTATGTATTCTTTGAATTAAGCTATGATAAGTTCCATGAAAATCCGGATCAGATCTACCGTGTAGGTGTTGATGCAACGGTTGGTGGTAATACAATGAATCTTGCCGTTACAAGTGGGCGAATGAGTGAAGCTTTAAGAGAGGATTTCCCGGAAGTATTGGAAAATACCAGATTTAGTCAAAGCGGCACTCAGGATGTAATAATCGGTGAACATAAGTTTATTCAAGATGATTTTCTCTATGTTGATTCATCATTTCTGAATGTATTCTCTTTTGAAATGGTTCAGGGTCTTAGAGAAGAGGCATTGTTGCATACCAGAAGTGTAGTTCTGACCGAGAAAACAGCAAATAAGTTTTTCGGTGAGCGTGATCCTATGGGTGAAATGATCAAGATCAATGCTACCAATTATAAGGTAACAGGGGTTCTTAAAAACGTTCCGCCAAACTCAACAGTTCAGTTTGAAATGTTAGTAGGTATGGATATCAATGATCAAACATCGCCATTCTACGGAATGAATAATTGGGGAAATATCTCCATGTATTCTTATGTGAAACTAGAGAAAAATGCTGATTATAAAGCATTGGAAGAAAAGTTTGATGATTTCAAAGTCAGACATACACAGCAGTTGATCGATATGGGAGTTCATTTTGATCTTTTCCTTCAACCCATCACAATGATCCATCTATACTCTGATCTCGAAAGGGAAGGGGAGAATAGTGGAGATATCACTTATGTTTATCTGTTCTCAGCAATCGCGATCTTCATTTTATTCATTGCCTGTATCAATTATATGAATCTTGCTTCAGCAAGATCATTTAAAAGAGCAAAAGAAGTTGGAATGCGTAAGATCCACGGCGCTGTAAGACCACAGCTGATCCGTCAGTTCTTAGGCCAATCTATATTCTTTAGCATTTTAGCTTTTGCTTTAGCACTAATAATTGTTCAGTTAACGATGCCATTGTTCAATGATCTGGTTTATCAGGATGATATGGGAACAAATCTGTTCAGCAATAAATTCATGTTAATTGGATTCTTTGTAGCCATCACATTTATTGTAGGTATTCTTGCAGGTTCTTACCCTGCTTTCTATATGTCTTCATTCTCACCAATTGCTGCTTTAAAAGGTGAAAAGGTGAGAGGAAAGAAGAAATCCTTACTCAGAAATATCTTAGTTGTATTACAGTTTACCATTGCTGTTGCTCTGATCATTTGTACGTCTGTGATCTATTCGCAATTGAATTATATGCAGAATAAGGACTTAGGTTTTAAAGGGGAAGATCGAATTATCATTCCTTTCAGAACCCAAGCTTTAAGAGATAAAAGTGAAGTGATCAGAAATGAGTTCAAGGCACTCTCAAATGTTGAAGCCGTAAGTTTAGCAAATAGTACTCCGGGTTACGGCATGAGTGGATCTGGTTATTTCCCTGAAGGTGGAGATGAAAACAATCCTGTGATCATTTATAACTCAACAATTGATGATTCGTTCATAGAAACTATGGATATGAATCTGGTAGCAGGAAGGAATTTCTCTAAGGAGTTTGGAATGGATACACTTGCAATTCTGATAAATGAGGAACTGGCAAGACGACATGGCTGGGATGATCCTATTGGAAAGAAACTTTCTGTGAATGCGGGAGATAGTGTGCCTCGTATCGACTTTAAAGTAGTTGGTGTGCTTAAAGATTTCCATTTCAGGTCTCTGCTTACGCAAGTTGAACCTTTCGCATATCATTATGGTGAATCAGGACATCGTACGATCGTTCTAAAACTAAATAAAGCCAATAAAGACGTTGCTCTTCGTCAGGTTGAAGAGAAGTGGAATGAGCTTACCGATAATGCTCCATTTGATTATTATTTCATTCAGGAGATGTTTGAAGAAAGTTATATCACTTATATCCGCATGGGTAAACTTTTCACTGCATTTACCATCATTGCGATCTTTGTTGCATGTATTGGATTATTCGGTTTAGCATCCTTCTTAACTGAGATTAGAACTAAGGAAATCGGAATCAGAAAAGTTCAGGGAGCTGGTGTAATGACGATCCTTAAGCTTTTAAATATGGATTTCATCAAATGGGTATTGGTAGCGAATATCATCGCATGGCCGGTAGCTTATTACTATATGACCGAATGGTTGGCGAACTTCTCTTATGCCGTAAGTTTAAGTTGGATAAGCTTTGCCTTGGGTGCTGTACTATCAATATTTATTGCATTGATCACCGTTAGTTATCAATCGTTGAAATCGGCAACCAGGAATCCGATTGAGAGTCTTAGATATGAATAAATTGTTTGATTGTTATAATTCTTAACAATTGAGCAATTGAACAGTGGAGCAATTACCTTAAAGTCTTCCTCTTCATCAATCGCATGCTGATCGCGAGAAGCATGAATATCACAGCAATGAATGATGAAATACGCGCAATATAATCACCATTCTTTGTATAAAAGGTTAGCTCTGAGTTTTTATTGATCGTTCCCTTGATCACATCCTTTTCCCAATAATTGGTTTGTTGGATAACATCGCCTTTTTGATTGATAAATGCTGAAATTCCGGTATTTGCGGATCTGGCTATAGACCTTCTGGTTTCAATGGCTCTTAGTTTGGCTGTAATGAAGTGTTGTTTATATCCCGGAGTATCACCCCACCAACCATCATTTGTAATGATAAAGATGAGTTCTGCTCCATTCCGTACAAATCTGGAAACAAACTCCCCATAGATGGATTCATAGCATATTACAGTCCCAACTTTAGTCTCATCCATCCCAACAAAATTCGAACGCATATCATCGGTTGCTAGTGTTCCGATGGTTCCTCCCAGATCGATCGCGAAGCGTTCCAGGGGAGCCAGAATTCTCCAGCTAGGCATTTTTTCCACGCCTGGTGTTAGCTTAGATTTATGATATAACTGAATACCTTCTTGTTGGTCAATACACATTGCTGCATTAAATGCGAAATAATGCCCATTGCTTCTGGTAAACTTTCTTGCAGCATTGTTCAGTGTGTCCCTTCCTGTAACTACTTTAAAAGTTGAAGCCCCAATTACCATTGATGTTTTGGGATAATCCTTCATGAAGCTTCTTAGCATTCTAATGGAAAGGTATTGTTCTAACTGACGTTCAAACATATTCTCCTGATTGGCAGATTCTGGACAAACTATAAAGTCTATATCTTGTTCCATGATCGGTCCAACAAGATCAGTAATTCTGTTGATGACAATTCGAGGTGCAAGTCCGTATTGTTCTGAATATGGATCCAGATTCGGTTGAGCGATTACGATTTTTGCTGGGTCTTCTTTCTCTTCATATTGATTATAGATCCTGTATGAGATCATCACTGGAATAATTATCAATAATAATATTCCTATTGAAGAAGCTATTGATATCTTGTTAAATCCTTTTATTGCTTTTACTTCGAGCCCTACTTTATAGATCAATAAGTTGATCAGCAAGATCCAGAAAGTTCCTCCCAATGCACCGGTATATTCATACCATTGTACCCATTTATGCCATGTTGCAAATCCGTTTCCAAGGTTCAACCAAGGGAAAGTCAAATCCCAATCCAGATGGAAGTATTCAAATCCCAACCAGAAAAACAGCAAAAGGAAATTACCGTGTTTATGCGTATATAAACTTCTTCTGGTAAGATGATATAAACTGAAAGCAGTGGTCATGAAGAAGGAATTCAGGAATAAAGCTCCAATTCCGCCGCTAAGCGTTGAATTCCAGATCCAGTAGACTGTGAGTCCATTGAATACAAAAAAGCCAGGATAAGTTATTAAAAATGAACTCCATCTGCTAAATTCATCTTTCTTTTTGATGAGGTAATCATCAACAAATAGAAAAGGAATAAATGCAATAAATAATAGGAGAGGGAATCCGCGATGTGGCCAGCTAAGAGCTAAGAGTAATCCACTAAGCATTCCTAATGCAATAAGATGGGCTTTTTTCATAATCGTAAACTAGTTAGACAAATATAATGGAAATTGCCTTTCGCTCTTCGCAATTAGAAATTGTGAAATTAAGAAACTAAGAAATTTAGAAATTGAAACTAAAGGCAATTCAGCAATTTAACAGTTTCGCGATGGAACAATAGAGCACTGAAATTATTAATCTGCGTGAATCCGTATAATCTGTGTCATCAGCGTTCTATATAGAACACGGATAACACTGATTGAACAGATTTTCACTGATAAAGCAAATATCGTAATGGATTTAATAAAAACTATTTAACAATTGAACTATTCAACCATTAAACTAGTAAAGGAAATTGTTGTACGGATAGCGCTTCGCATGCAAATCCTTCACGTAATCATAGATCAGCTTTCGGAACTCATGATAGTTCTCTTTTTCTTTCGCTGAGATGAACATACACGGATTATTCATTTTCCCCATCCATGAGTTTTTCAGCTCATCTAAACTATAATTCTCTTTTGTTTTAGGTNTAAGATCATCTTCATCTTTCTCTACAAAAGTGAAAGCATCAATCTTATTGAATACCAAAATGCTTGGCTTATCGATCACCTCGATATCTGCCAGTGTTTGATTTACAATATTGATCTGCTCTTCAAAGTCAGGATGTGAAATATCTACAACATGGATCAAAAGATCAGATTCGCGCACCTCATCAAGTGTAGACTTGAATGATTCTACAAGTCCATGAGGAAGCTTTCTAATGAATCCTACAGTATCCGATAAAAGGAAGGGAAGATTATCTACTACAACCTTTCTCACTGTTGTATCCAGCGTTGCAAAGAGCTTATTCTCAGCAAATACATCAGATTTACTCAAAAGGTTCATGATGGTAGATTTACCAACATTCGTATAACCTACTAATGCAACTCTGATCAGACTCTCACGATGTTTACGCTGAGTCATTTTTTGCTTATCGATTTGTTGCAGCTTCTTTTTTAACAGAGCAATTTTATCACGAATAATACGACGATCGGTTTCGATTTCTGTTTCACCAGGTCCTCTTAGACCAATACCACCACGCTGACGCTCGAGGTGAGTCCACATTCGGGTAAGTCGTGGTAATAAATATTGATATTGTGCTAGCTCAACTTGCGTTCTTGCGTGAGCTGTTCTGGCTCTTTTTGCAAAAATATCAAGGATAAGATTCGTACGATCTAGGATTTTACATTTAATAGCCTTTTCCAGATTCCTTAGCTGCGAAGGTGAAAGCTCGTCATCAAAAACACAAAGATCAATTTCTTCATCTTTAACGTATTGAATTATTTCATCAAGCTTACCTGTTCCAACAAAGGTTTTAGAATTGACCATATCCAGAGATTGAGTAAAACGATGTACAGGTATCCCTCCGGCAGTATCTACCAGAAATGCAAGTTCATCTAGGTACTCATGAACTTTTTCCGGAGACTGGCCTTTGATCCCAACACCTACCAATACGGCACGTTCAGGTTTTGGCGCTGTATTGTAATAATTACCCATATTAGAATTTTCTAAATCCGATGATCTCTCTTATTTCTTTGATCGTTTGAGAAGCACTTTCTCTTGCTTTCTCAGCACCAATTGCAGCAACTTTACTCAAATATTCAGTGTTTGCATGAAGATCCGCAACTTTCTCGCGGAAAGGTGCTGTAAATTTAATAGTATCTTCAGCTAATTGCTTCTTAAGATCTCCATAACGGATCTCACATTTATTGTAAAGTGCATCAAAATGCTCAACAGTATCAGGTGTTGAAACTACACTTAATAAAGTGAAAAGGTTTTGAATAGCTTCAGGTTTTTCCTGATTCATTTCTGTTGGTCCACCATCTGTTACAGCACGCATGATCTTCTTGCGCATGGTCTTTTCATCTTCACAAAGGTAAATTGCATTGCCTTCACCTTCAGATTTGCCCATTTTACCTGAACCATCAAGTCCAGGTATTTTAACCAATGCTTCACCAAAGTTATATGCAGAAGGAATTGGGAAATAATCTACTTTATACATTCTGTTAAAACGACGAGCAAAGGTTCTCATCATTTCAAGATTCTGTTCTTGATCTTTTCCTACAGGTACTTTTGCCGCTTTATGAATGATCACATCAGCAGCCATTAATGTAGGATAGGTAAGTAGACCTGCATTTACGTTGTTAGGCTGTTTTCTAACTTTATCTTTAAAAGAAGTAACTCGTTCAAGTTCTCCTAAATAAGCATTCATGTTTAAAAGAAGATAAAGTTCGATCACCTCAGGAACATCACTTTGAATGTAAAGTGTAGATTTTTCAGGATCTAAACCTGCAGCTAAATACTCAGCTAATACCTGCTTAACATTTCCATGTAAGTTTTCAGGAGTTGGGTGAGTAGTTAAGGAATGATAATCGGCAATGAAGAAGAAACATTCAGCAGTATCCTGCATTTTTAAGAAGTTTTTCACTGCACCGAAGTAATTCCCTAAATGTAATTTACCGGTAGGCCTAATTCCACTAACAACTTTTTCCATCTACAATAAATTTAATATTTGCTTACATTTTAATTTCATCGTTATTCTTATTGAAGAAACGATATTCCATAAAATGATAGGCGGTTAAAGGTTTTATTTTGATCCATTTCTTATATTCCAGGAACCATTTACGTTGTATTGAAGCAACTCCTTTTGTAAGGTAGGCATGAATATAAGGATGAACACAAAGTGTTAATTTCTTTTCATTTTGATCATTCAGTAAGTATCTGATATTATTTTCGATCTCGTCGATCATAATGATACTTGGTTTGATCTTTCCTGAGCCGTCACAAGCCGGACAATGTTCAAGAATCTCAACATTCATTTCCGGACGAACACGCTGACGAGTGATCTGTACCAACCCAAATTTACTTGGAGGAAGGATCGTATGTTTCGCGTGATCTTTAGACATTTCATCTTTCAACTTTTGGAAGAGTGCACGACGGTTTTTCCCTTCATGCATATCAATAAAGTCGATAACAATGATGCCTCCCATATCGCGTAAGCGAAGCTGTCTGGCGATCTCAACAGCCGATTCAAGATTAACTTCAAGTGCATTTATTTCCTGACTATTTTCTTTCTTCACACGATGTCCGCTATTTACATCAATAACATGCATAGCTTCAGTATGTTCTATGATCAGGTAAACTCCACTTTTGATGGTAACTGTCTTTCCGAATGAACTCTTGATCTGTTTATCAATGCCCATCTGATCGAAGATAGGCTTCTTGCCTTTGTATTGTTTAACTATATCTACTTTATCGGGAGCGATCGTTCTGATATAGCTTTTAATGTCTTCAAAGAGAGATGGATCATTTACATGAATACTGTTGAATTCTTCATTCATCAGATCTCTCAGTAGTGCTGAGGTGCGGTCAAGTTCACTTACGATCTTTTGTGGCGCTTTCGCGGAAGCCATCTTGTTAGTAAGTGTATGGAACTTTTGTACCAGATCTCTAAGATCGGTATCCAGCTCAGCTACTTTTTTGTTTTCGGCAACGGTGCGAATGATCACACCAAAATTGTTAGGCTTGATACTTTGGATCAGCCTCTTAAGTCTATTGCGTTCTTCGGGATTCTTTATCTTTTGCGAAATCGATATCCTATTAGAAAATGGGACAAGCACCAAAAATCTACCTGCAAAGGAAATTTCCGACGAAATTCGTGGCCCTTTGGTAGAAATAGGTTCTTTCGCAATTTGNACAAGTACTTGTTGATTGGTACTCAAAACCTGGGTAATCTTCCCAGTTTTTTCGATATCGGGCTCCAATTTAAATTCTTCTAAATTGGGTTTTTGGCCCTGATGATTGGCTTGTGCTACTTTCGAAAATTTGTTTAAGGTTCGGACTTGCGGTCCTAAGTCTAAGTAGTGTAGAAAGGCATCTTTTTCGTAGCCTACATCTACAAAAGCAGCATTGAGTCCTGGCATTATTTTCTTAACTCTGCCCAGGTAAACATCACCAACCGAATAATTATTATTATTCTTTTCTTTGTGTAACTCAACAAGGAATTTATCCTCTAATAAAGCGATCTCTACTTCCGAAGAATTTGCATTTATTATTAATTCCTTATCCACAATATATTTTTTAAAATCATCAAATCATTGATATAGCTCAATGACAAAGCAAAACGTGGTAAGCAAATCTCATAAAAAATGAACACGAGAATCAATAGACCCTCGTGTTCATGAAGAAATTCAAATTATTTCTTTTTATGTCTATTTTTTCTTAGACGTTTTTTGCGTTTATGCGTCGACATCTTATGTCTCTTTCTCTTTTTCCCGCTTGGCATAATTCGATTGTGTTATAATTATTTTACTGAATTTTTAACTTCATTAACAAAAGTTTTCGCAGGCTTAAAAGAAGGAATGTTGTGAGCAGGGATAATGATAGTTGTATTCTTAGAAATATTTCTACCTGTTTTCTCAGCTCTTCTTTTAATAGTAAAGCTACCAAAACCTCTTAAGTATACGTTATCACCTTTTACCATAGAATCTTTAACAGTTTCCATAAAAGCTTCAACGGTTGCTTGAACTGCAACTTTTTCTATACCTGTTTTGTTAGCAATTTCTGTTACGATTTCTGCTTTTGTCATGTCTTTATACTTTTAATGATTTGATAATAAATTTTTTAATTCGGGCAGCAAAGATAAACTTTTTTCTAAAGATTCTAAAACTTTAAAAAAACTTTTTTAATTCTAAAATGCTCTATATAAATTTGTTCTATATATGAAAGTGGTGCGCGAGAAATTATTGGAGTGGTATAAAATTAATAAGCGAGATCTTCCGTGGAGACATACTAAAGATCCATATCTGATCTGGATTTCCGAGGTCATATTCCAACAAACCAGAATTGATCAAGGTTTGGAGTATTATAAACGATTCGTACAAAGATTTCCAAATGTTAAGATATTGGCGGAATCATCAGAGGATGAGATGCTTAAGGTGTGGCAGGGTTTAGGATATTATTCTCGAGCCAGAAATCTTCACTATTCTGCCAAATATATTATTAATGAATTGAATGGTAAATTCCCTAATACCTATGATGAAATAATTAAACTTAAGGGTGTTGGTCCTTACACTGCTGCAGCAATAGGTTCTATTTGTTTTGATCTTCCAACTCCTGTAATTGACGGTAATGTTCAGCGATTTATAAGCAGATTATTCGCGATTTCAGAGGCCGTAAACACTTCCAAGGGTCAGAAAACTATTTCAAATGCAATTGAAAAGATTTTCTCTAAAAAAGAGCCCGGTGATTTTAATCAGGCTATGATGGAATATGGAGCAACCGTTTGCAAACCGGTAAATCCGGAATGTGATAACTGTTGTTTCAATGAAGAATGTTTTGCATTTCAAAGAGGAATTGTAAATGAATTACCCAATAAGGTGAAAGCCAATGCACCAAAATCCCGATTTCTGATCTATAAGGTCTATAAAAGGATGTGTGATGGAGAAACACAATATTTATTATATAAAAGAGACAATGAAAGTATTTGGAAAGGACTATATGAGTTTCCGTTCGAGGAATTTAATTCGAAAAAGAGTATTGAGGCCGAATTAAATGAGCCAAAATCTTTATATGGATCAGTAAGTCACTTAGAACCTCTTAAACATCAGCTAAGTCATCAAACAATTTTTGCATTTCCTATACTGATAGAGTTTGATGATAAACTGCCAATTAATGTCACTTTAGCTGAATGGTATTCTGTAGATCAAATCCAAGATCTTCCTGTTTCTAAGCTGATAAACAGCGTTTTAAAGTCGTTGGGTGTTGTTTAAAAATAAAAAAGTTGATTTTTTTTTGCGACGAATTCAATAAATGGGAATAAATAAGGTGTGAATACAACAACACGTCAATTTATTCTTATTTTTGTATTATAAAATTTAAAATTATGGCAGGAGTTAACAAAGTAATTCTCGTTGGAAATCTTGGTAGAGACCCTGAGGTTTTTACCTTCGATAATGGTGTAAAAAAAGTAAGCTTTTCTTTGGCTACCACTGAAAGTTATAAAGACAAAGATGGTAACCGAATCGATCAAACGGAGTGGCACAATATTGTATTGTGGCGTGGTTTGGCGGATGTAGCTGAAAAGTACCTATCGAAAGGGAATCAGGTTTATATTGAGGGCAAGATCAAAACCAGATCCTGGGATGATAAAGACGGAATTAAGCGTTATACAACAGAAATCTTTGCGGATAATATGACAATGTTGAGTGGTCGAAGAGAGAACAATCAGACAGAAACTCCAGCTCAGGTCAAAGAGCCTGATTCAGAGCCTATTCAAGGGCCTGAGGATGATCTGCCGTTCTAAAGATCAGATTTCACATAAAACTAAAAGCAATATCTTGAATCAGGATATTGCTTTTTTTTACCTTTGTAGCAGATCATCATAAAACAAAAGATTTGACAGACCTAGATTTAGATCCTTTACCGGCCGTTTTACAAAACACCCTTTTTAACCCCATTACGTTTGAGATAGTTATACAATTGATTGTGCTCGCAGTTTTGCTTGTATGCTCTGCACTTGTTTCAGCTTCTGAAGTAGCATTCTTTTCATTAAAACCATCTCAGCTGACTTTTGCGAAAGGGAAAGAACCCAAAACTATAACACTCATTAAGTTTTTGTTGGATGCCCCTAAGAGATTACTGGCCACTATTCTGATCACCAATAATTTTATTAATGTTGGAATTGTTATCCTCTCTACATACATCACCATTCAATTATTCAATCTTGCAGAATTTCCGATTCTGGCATTTTTTATTCAAGTTGTGATCATAACATCTCTCATTTTAATAATGGGAGAAATCATTCCAAAGATCTATGCAACTCAGCAAGCATTGAAAATGGCGAAGTTTATGTCGAGACCATTACAGTTTTTGAGTAGGTTGTTTTATCCGATCAGCCTAATACTTGTTAACTCCACAAACTTCATAGATAAACGTATTGGAAGAAAAAGTCATCAGATCTCTAGAAGTGAATTAAATGAAGCCATCGAGATTACGTCCAATGACAATGCTCAGGAAGATGAACGTAAGATCCTTCAGGGGATCGTGAAATTTGGAGATATTGAAGTAAGTGAGATCATGAAATCGCGCACAGATGTAGTCGCTATTGATGTTGAAACAAATTTCGATGATTTACTACAGATCATTAGAGAATCAGGCTATTCGAGGATGCCTGTTTATACTGAGACTTTTGATAAGATCGAAGGCGTATTATACATCAAAGATCTGTTAGCCCATATTGGTGAAAGTGAAAAATTTGAATGGAGTAAGTTGATCAGGCCAGCTTTTTTTGTTCCTGAGAATAAAAAGATCAATGACCTGTTAAGTGAATTCCAAGAGAAAAAGATCCATCTTGCGATCGTTGTGGACGAATATGGTGGAACTTCAGGTATCGTAACTTTAGAAGATGTTTTGGAAGAGATTGTTGGTGAGATCAGTGATGAATTTGATGTTATTGAAGATGAAATCCCTTTTACCAAGATCAATGACTCATTATACCTTTTCGAAGGTAAAACAATGATCAATGATTTCTGTAAAGTCATTGATATTGATGATGACATCTTTGATGAAGTTAAAGGCGATTCTGATTCTCTCGCAGGACTAATTCTGGAGATGGAAGGACGAATTCCTAAAAAAGGCGAGAAAACAACTTTCAGAGAATTTAATTTCACCGTGGAAGCTGTTGATAACAGAAGGATCAAACAAGTACTGATTGAAATAAAAGCTTCCTCAAGTCATGATTAGGAAGTTATACATATTGATCGCATTAAGTCTTATGCTCATATTTTTGTTTGCATGCACCTCATCGGAATATCAACCTAAACCAAAAGCATATTTCAGAATTGATTTCCCTGAAAAAGAATATAGAATGCTGGATTCTGCATATCCTTATAAGTTCGAGATCCCGTCTTATACTTTCATAAGTCCAGATCATCATTCTCCTGATGAGAAGTATTGGATCAATCTAAATTTTCCTGAATATAACGGCCAGCTACATCTTAGCTATAAACCGGTAGAAAAGAATTTAGTGAAATTCATGGAGGATTCAAGAACAATGGCATATAAACATATTCCAAAGGCAAGTTCTATTGAGACTCGTGTAATTATAAACCCCGAAGATAATGTTTATGGTTTGATTTATGAGATCAATGGGATGGGTGCGGCCTCTCCTTATCAGTTTTTTGTGACAGATAGCAGCTCTCATTTCCTCAGAGGGGCGCTATATTTCAATATTACACCAAACAATGATTCACTCGCTCCTGTAATCGATTTTATTAAAGAAGATATTGAGCATTTGATCTTAAGCCTAAGGTGGAAATAACGATTTCTCATTACATTCCTGAAACACATTTTTATTAATTTAGTACAAGAGCTTGATTTTCATTAATTATGCGATTTAATCGGAATCAATAAAGTTTAAATTTAATTTCTTATTTTTGAGCCACATTAAACGTTAATCGGGAATGTAGAAAACAGTATTAATATCTAACAAGGGGAGGGGTTATGATCGACACCATCAAAATAGGCACCTTAAAATGGCATCATGTACTTAATCCTACGGATGAAAACCTACAGTATTTACAAGATAATTTTCACTTCCACCCTCTGGATATTGAAGACTGTAAAAATGTAAACCAACGTTCGAAGATCGATATCTACGACGATTATTACTTCCTAATCTTACATTTTCCATGTTTTGATAAAAAAGGTAGATTTCTAAAGTCCAAAGAAGTTAAGATCTTCTGGGGTGAAGACTATATTATCACTATTGGAAGATCTCATTGGGTAGTTTCTAAAATGTTCCAGGAAGCACTTGATCAAAAGAAACGCAATGAGGAGTTTGAAGTTGGTACGTCGGATGCTTTGCTTTATCTGATTTTGGAAAGAGTGATGGAAGACTCATTGCTTATCATTCGCAGAATCGGTAATGAGCTTGATTTCATTAATAAAGAATTATTCAATAAGAAAGCTGAGAAAACCATTGAGCAGATCTCAGTTACTCGCAAAAATATTATACTCCTAAACACAATCTTTAAACCACAATTACGACTATTCCATAAGTTTGAGACAGGTTCTATTGAAGGTTTCGCGGAGAATATGGAAGATTACTGGGGTAATATTCTGGATTATTACCAAAGAATGTGGGATAATACGGAGGATTATGAAGAACTTATCGAAGGTCTTTCCAAAACCTTCGATTCACTCCAGGCTAATAAGATCAATGAGATCATGAAAGTTTTAACCATGGTTTCTGCAATCTTACTTCCACTAACTTTCATCACCGGATTATACGGAATGAATCTGGGATTACCTTTTCAGGATTCACCTAACTCATTCTGGTTGATCATAATATCAATGTTCACCATTGCAGGAACAATGATATTTTACTTTAAAAGAAGAAGGTGGATGTAATTATTCTTCGTTCTGCTTGTGAATATTCATGATCTCCGTTTGAATTCTCATAGATTCGATATGGATCAATTTTAAGACTTTTACCAGAAATTCTTTACTCAACCCCTGATCAACACCTTTCTTGATCCTGTTCTCTATGATATAACTCCAACGTTTTAGTTGCAGAATAGTGATCTTATTGTCTTTTTTATAAGCTCCGATCTCATTTACGATATCCATACGTTTGCTTAGAATATCAAGCAATTCGTCATCGATCTCATCAATTTGTGTTCTGAATTCAGCAAGTTTATCCTGAAAATCTGAGCGATCTGAACGATCTCTTATTACTAATCCATCCAAAAGTTCACCTAATTGATTAGGAGTGATCTGTTGTTCGGCATCTGATAGTGCAGAATCTGGTCGATGGTGAGACTCGATCATCAGTCCATCCATTTCCAGATCCATTGCTTTCTGAGCAATATGAGGAATAAGATTTGTTGTACCAGCGATATGACTTGGATCTACAAGGATCGGCAGATTCGGAATGGCTCTTTTTAGTTCAATAGGCATTTCCCACATCGGCGGATTTCGAAATAATGATTTATTCAATGTGTAAAAACCTCTGTGGATCGCAATAAGTTTGTTTGCTCCAGCAGCATAAACACGTTCAATTGCTCCTATCCATAATTTCAAATCAGGATTTACCGGATTTTTGATCATTATAGGATTTGATACCCCACGAAGTGCTTCAGTGATCTCTTGGACAGAAAATGGATTTACCACTGTTCTGGCGCCAAGCCAAAACATGTCAATATCATGTTTTAGGCATTCTTCAACATGTTGTGGACTAGCAACTTCAACAGCAAGCTTTAAACCAGTTTCGGATTTTACACGCTGTAACCATTTTAATCCCTTCTTACCAACACCCTCAAAATAGTTTGGTCTGGTTCTTGGTTTCCAGATGCCTGCTCTGAAAACCTTTACACCTGCCACCTTTTTAAGTTCGTGAGCGGTTTGTAAAACCTGATTTTCAGTTTCAGCACTGCAAGGTCCACTTACAATGAATGGATGGTTTATGTCATTCATCCATTGTTTTATGGGAATTATGTCTAATTTTGTAGCCATTATTACAAAGGTAAAAATTAAAGTCGTTTTTGACATTAAACAAACATTATTAAAATGAAGAGAACAAAAATCAACGAGGTCCTGAAATCCGAGGCTTTTGGTTCTGAAGTGAACATAAAAGGCTGGGTTCGCACGAAGAGAGCTAGTAAAAATGTAGCATTTGTTGCTATGAATGACGGTTCTTGCTTAAATAATTGTCAAATTGTAGTTGATTTAGAGAATTTTAATAATGATTTAGTTTCTAAAATTACTACGGGAGCTTCACTTTCAGTTACTGGTGAACTAGTACAATCACAAGGAGCCGGACAAAATGTTGAAGTGAATGCTAAAGACATTGAGTTATATGGTGTTGCTGATCCGGATGAGTATCCACTTCAGCCTAAGAAACACTCATTAGAATTTCTTAGAGAGAAAGCTCACTTAAGATTCAGAACGAATACTTTTGGTGCAATCACCAGAGTACGTCATGCAATGATTTTCGCAACTCACAAATTCTTTAACGATAAGGGTTATTATAATATCCACACACCAATTATTACAGGTGCTGATGCTGAAGGTGCAGGTGAAATGTTCAGAGTTTCTACTTTGGATCCTAAGAATCCACCACTAACTGAAGATGGTGAGATCGATTACAAACAAGATTTCTTTGGGAAACAAACAAATCTTACGGTTTCTGGTCAGCTAGAAGGTGAGTTAGCAGCTTTAGCATTATCTCAAATCTATACTTTTGGACCAACTTTCCGTGCAGAGAATTCAAATACTACACGACACTTAGCTGAGTTTTGGATGATCGAACCTGAGGTTGCTTTCCACGACATTCACGACAATATGGATCTCGCTGAAGAACATTTGAAATATTCCGTACAATATGCTCTTGATAACTGTATGGAAGACCTTCAGTTTTTGAGTAAGAGATTACAAGATGAGGAAAAATCGAAGCCACAGAACGAAAGATCAATGGAGTTAATTGAGAAATTACGTTTTGTTGTTGAGAATGATTTCGTAAGACTTACATACACTGAAGCAATTGAGATCCTAAGAAATTCTAAGCCAAATAAGAAGAAGAAATTCCAATTTATTATCGAAGGTTTTGGTGCGGATCTTCAATCAGAACACGAAAGGTATCTTGTAGAGAAGCATTTCAAGAAACCAGTGATCCTAACAGATTATCCGAAAGAGATCAAAGCATTCTACATGAAGCAGAATGATGATGGAAAGACAGTTCGAGCTATGGACGTGCTTTTCCCTCAGATTGGTGAGATTGTAGGAGGTTCTCAGCGTGAAGAGAACTTCGATGCACTGTATAGTCGTATTAAAGAATTGGATATTCCTGAGGAAGAATTATGGTGGTTCCTTGAAACACGTAAGTTCGGTACGGTGCCACATAGCGGGTATGGACTTGGTTTTGAGCGACTAATGTTATTTGTAACAGGCATGGGTAACATTCGAGACGTGATCCCATTCCCACGTACACCACAGAACGCGGAATTCTAATTTTGTATTGGATGGGGATAGCAATATTTGTATCTTAGTACTTATAAGATATCTGAATTAATCCGGTAATATGTTAAACCAAAGACTGCAGCAAAAATTACTACAGAAGTTGTCTCCACAGCAGATCCTGCTGATGAAGTTGCTGCAGATACCATCTATTGCATTAGAGCAGAGAATCAAACAGGAGATCGAAGAAAATCCTGCACTAGAGGAAGCTGCAGATGCTGAGGATACAGAAGCACAAGCCGATGATATTGATTCAGATGATGTTGAAGAATATGACAGCAAGGAAGATGAATTCGACCTTGCTGATTATTTAGATGAAGATGATATCCCATCCTATAAGCTTTCTGCAAATAATTCGAGTAGAGATGATGAACAGAAGGATGTTCCTTTTGTTTCCGGATTAAGTTTCCATGATTTTTTGATCTCTCAGGTTGGTTTGAGAAAGCTATCAGATAAGGAATATGATATTGCGATCAATATCATTGGAAATCTGGATGATTCAGGATATTTGCAAAGAAGCTTGGATGCAATGGTGGATGATCTTGCCTTTTCTCAGAATATCATGACTGATAAAGATGAGATCTTAAAGATCTTATCAGTTATTCAGGAATTTGATCCTTCAGGTGTTGGTGCCAGAAATCTTCAGGAATGCCTACTTATACAATTGCGTAAGAAGTTAAATGGTGATGCAGCTATCGATCGAGCAATTTTGATTATCGATAGGTATTTCAATGAGTTCACCAAGAAGCATTATACGAAGATCCTTAAGAAATCGGGAATGTCTGAAGAGGATCTAAAGGAAGCTATTGATGAGATCCTGAAATTGAATCCGAAACCGGGTAATTCATTAAGCGAGACTACAAAGACCAATCATTATATCCTTCCGGATTTCATTATTCATAATAATAATGGGAGTCTGGAGCTTAGTTTGAATTCGAAGAATGCTCCAGAATTGCATTTGAGCAAGACCTATATGGATATGCTTGAAACCTATGCTGAAGGTAAGAAAACCAAGCAGCAGAAAGAAGCTATGATGTTCGTTAAGCAGAAGATCGATTCTGCAAAATGGTTTATTGATGCGATCAAACAACGTCAGAACACGCTTTATGTAACCATGGATGCGATCATGAATTACCAAAAAGAGTATTTCCTTAGCGGTGATGAAACATCTTTGAAGCCTATGATTCTCAAGGATATTGCAGAGATCGTAAATCTAGACATTTCAACCATCTCCAGGGTTGCAAATTCTAAGTATGTTCAAACCCCATTTGGAACCTTATTACTGAAAAGCTTTTTCTCAGAATCCATGCAAACAGAATCAGGTGAGGAAGTTTCTACCAGAGAGATCAAAAAGATCTTATCAGACTGTATTGATGCAGAAGATAAAAAGAAACCACTTACTGATGAACAGTTAACAGGGATTTTAAAGGAGAAAGGTTATTCAATTGCAAGACGTACTGTTGCTAAATACAGAGAGCAGTTATCTATTCCTGTTGCTCGTCTGCGTAAAGAACTTTAAAACTATTTTTAATGATTTTTGATAGAATTATGGAACGAATAGCACAAATTATATCAGTGCTATTTCATCCTCTACTTATACCTACTTATGCTTTCCTGATATTGTTTAGTCAAAAAGCATATTATTCATTACTAATTCCTTATGAGTCTAAGCTAAGACTGGTTGTATTGGTGTTCATCATCACATTTGTGTTTCCTAGCTTGATCGTAGTATTCTTCATAAGCAGAAAGTGGATCTCTTCATTCCAAATGGAAGATAAAAATGAAAGAATTTACCCATACATTGTTACAGGAATTTTCTTTTCACTTGCTTATTATTTACTGAAGGATATTCAGATCTCACCTATCTATCACTTTTTTGCATTGGGATCTGCAATACTCGTTTTTGTAGCTTTTTTGATCAATTTCTTATGGAAGATCAGTATTCACATGATCGCAATGGGAGGAATTACAGGAATGATCCTTGGGATGTCTTTGATGAACTTATTTAACAGTTCATTGATACTCTATGGGTTGATCTTTTGTTCTGGATTAGTGGGTTTTGCACGACTGCAATTAAGAGCTCACAGTCATGCACAGGTGTATGCCGGATATCTTTTAGGATTATCCGGAATGTTGCTTCTAGCTTTGTTTTTCTAGATTTTAATACGGATTCAATGTAAGACCTACAGAGAAATGGCGTAGTGCCGGACCTCTGTTTTGCAGGAACATTTTTGTCACTGAATAGTACATGCTCAGGTTGAACCATTTATAACCAATGCGCATGGTTGGTCCGAAACGGATACTTTCAATATTCGCAACATTTTTATGCTTAACGATCTCTTTAGCAACTGTAGATCCATCTAAACGCTGTCCTGAGTATTTAGTATGACTATCGAAACGGAAACCTACTTTTGCACCTAATGCAAAACGGAAATCATTTTTTGATTTATAACGGATCTCGATCGGGAAATCAAGATAAGTAACAACCAGTTTACTTGTACTATATTCAAGACCTTCAGGGATCGTGTCAAAAACAATAACTGCGGTAGTTACATCTTCAATGAACATATTAGAAGTTAGCTGATGAGTTGTAAGTGCACCACCCATACCTAAGCTAAAGCGATTCTTTGAATCCCAGATATGTTGTTCGTACATACCGAAAATACTGAAACCTAAGTTTAAAGCTCCTGGATCCATACCGGCAGGCTTACCCATCCAAACATCATGGAAAATATCTACACCAAAGTCAAATTTATCTTTGTACTCATCTTCTTCATAATCCTGAGCAAACGCACTAACAGCAAAAAGTGCTGCAACAACTAATAATAATATCTTTTTCATTGAATTTGTATTTAACTGCAAATATACAATTTTAATTATCTGAACTTCTTAAAGATTCTTAAGAAATCAACGCAATTTAATGAATTGTATTTCAGTGACAGCCTAGCTTAACGTATTTTAACAATTTAGAAGGTTAAGTAGTTCAGCAGTTAAGTGGTTCAAAGGTTAAATAGAGCTTGGTCCCTGAAGGAACGAAGTGACTGAAGGGATATCAAAAAAGCCGCTCTAAAAGCGGCTTTTTGTGTGGGCCCACCTGGACTTACTTCGACTCTCTCGCCTATGGCGAGATCGCTCAGCATAAACTTCTCGTCCAGGTCAAAGATCTTAATTCACATATCTAGATCGAATATCTGATATCTATTATCTACTATCTAATATCAAATAAAGTACTCCCAATTGTTAGGACAATTTAAAGCTAATTATTAATTGTTATGATGCTTTTTTTGTTTGATAATATTTCTGATTCGGTGGCATCTTTCCGATTTCAGTATGTCTACGTTTTTCATTGTAAAATTCGATATAATCTTTAACTATCTGGTAGAGTTCTAATCCACCATTTGGCGGATTCAAATAAATCTTCTCTTGTTTTAAAGATCTCCAGAACCGTTCAATATAAATATTATCCAATGCACGACCTTTGCTGTCCATTGAAATTTGTATTTCGTTTTCTTTTAATACACCTATATATTCCTTGCTAGTGTATTGTGATCCTTGATCTGAATTGTGAATCTCAGGCGCACCATACATATCAATGGCATCCTCCAATAACTCTATGCACCATTCTGCTGTCATCGAATTTGATATGCTCCAGTTTAATATTTTTCTACTGTTAACATCAATAATAGCAACCATATACATAAACCCCCTAAACATAGGAATGTAGGTGATGTCTGTTTGCCAAACCTGATTTGGACGTTTTATCTTCAATCCCTTCAATAAATAAGGATAAACAGCATGTTCTGGGTTGCGCAGGGTGGTTTTGGGTTTTGCATAAATCGTCTGTAAACCCATTAGTTTGTATAAACGCCTTATACGTTTTTTATTAACCATATAACCCAAATCCATATTTAAATAATCAGTCATTCTTTCTATTCCATAATAAGGATGATCTAAAAAGTGTTTGTCTATTGCTTCCATCAATTTAAGATTTAACAAGCTTTCGCCCTTTGGCTTATAGTAAAGACCGGAACGATGAATGGATAATATTTTACATTGTTCTTTGAGACTTAGTCTTGGATGACTTTTTACAACCATTTGCCTCTTTTGAGTTGTACTCATTTGCCCAAGACGTCCTTTAAAAAATCAATCTCTACCTGCATCTTGCCGATTTTGTTATATAGCTTCGCATTATCTTCTTCTGGGGTGTTGGTTGTAGATTTTTGATCAAAAACTGAATCCGCATTTTCTAAAAGTTCTTTTTTCCATGTAGATATTTGGTTCGGATGAACCTCATACTTTGATGCAAGCTCTTGAATTGTAGATCGCTCTTTTAGCGCCTCTATGGCTACTTTACTTTTAAACTTTGAACTGAATTTTCTCCTGCTTCTTTTCATAAACACAAATGTAAAATTTACACTTTAAATCTGTGTCCTATTTTTAGGGAGTATTATAAAAAAAGCCGCTCTAAAAGCGGCTTTTTGTGTGGGCCCACCTGGACTTACTTCGACTCTCTCGCCTATGGCGAGATCGCTCAGCATAAACTTCTCGTCCAGGTCAAATATCTTAAATCACAAATCTATATCGA
>PARP01000040.1 GCA_002711565.1 Bacteroidota bacterium | reverse complement strand
TATCAAAACAGAATCTACTTCATCTACAATAGCATAGTGATGTTTTCTTTGCACAAGAGCATCTGATTTTTTTGCCATATTATCTCTCAAATAATCAAATCCAAATTCATTATTTGTACCAAAAGTGATATCTGCTAAATATGCATTTCTTCTTTCTTCAGAATTTGGTTGGTGTTTATCGATACAATCTACTTTCAGACCGTGGAATTCATATAAAACGCCCATCCATTCGGAGTCACGTTTTGCAAGGTAGTCGTTCACTGTAACAACATGTACACCTTTGCCGGTTAATGCATTTAGATATACAGGAAGTGTTGCTACTAATGTTTTACCTTCACCTGTTGCCATCTCAGCGATCTTACCTTGATGCAGAACAACACCACCGATCAACTGAACATCATAATGCACCATATCCCAGGTGATCATATTACCACCGGCCATCCATTGATTATCATAAAAAGCCTTTTCACCTTTTATATTGATACTCTCACGATTGGCTGCCATATTACGATCCATTTCGGTAGCAGTAACTTCAACCTGCTCATTTTCTTTGAATCGTTTGGCAGTTTCTTTAACTACGGAAAAAGCTTCAGGTAATATATCATTCAGAACTTCCTGACTCTTCTCATAACTTTTCTTTTTAAGCTGATCGATCGTTTTAAAGAGCTTTTCCTGTTCATTGATATCCATATCAGGATTAGCTTCTATCTGAGCTCTTATTTCTTTGATCTCGTTCTCTTCATCAGCAATATAATCGGCGATTCTTTCTTTAAACTCAGGTGTTTTAGCACGAAGCTCATCGTTCGACAATTGAGAAATGGAATCATAAACGGCCTGTACGCTTTTCACGAAAGGCATGATCGCTTTGATATCTCTGTCTGACTTCGTACCTAAAAGGTTTTTAAGTGCTTTAAGCATGTTCAATAATTAGATTTAAATTTAGAACTGTAACTGAGCAATAATCATTCCGTTGCACAAAATCATCATATTATGACAATTCGTCACGAAACACAGAGCAAAAATAGAAGAAAATCTCGTTAAATCGGGGATATCAAAAAGAAAATGAAAGCTTTAATACAAACAGACTAAAAGTCACTATGAATAGCCTCTGGTATGAAGTCGTATACTTCTCCACCATGTCTATGCACATCTCTAACAATTGAAGAGTTTATCGGAGTGAATTCAGGCATTGTAAGCATAAAAACGGTTTCTAATTCTGGACGCAATTTTTTATTCGCCTGTCCGATACTTCTTTCAAATTCAAAATCTGCGGAAGTTCTTAAACCTCGTAGAATATAATTTGCATTTTTGGTTTTGCAATATTCTACTGTTAAGCCACTATACTTCTCAACCTTAACTGAAGGATGATCTTTAAAAACTCTTTCGATCCAGGCTAATCGTTGTTCAATGCTGAAATAACCTTTCTTATCTGCATTCTCACCAATAGCAACAATTATTTCATCAAATAAAGGAATTGAACGAAGTATAATATTCTCATGACCTTTGGTGATCGGATCGAATGAACCGGGAAATACAGCGATTTTTTTCATAATTTTTTTGAGTATGCTACAAATATACGAAACTATATCAGTGCTTGAGCAATTCCAGAATTGAAGGATAGGTGTTCTTTAGAGCTTCTTTCAACTGATCTTTATCCATCCAGCAAACCTTTTCAATATGCTCCTCCAACTGAGGTATCAGATCCTGATTTGCCGGTGCACTCATCTTATACCAAAAAGTTGTTTTAAGGATGGTATCATTAAAATGATTGAACATATGATAGGTACAAGGAAGTTTATCTTCAACTTGAATATTCCGAATGCCTGTTTCCTCTTCAGATTCCCGAATTGCTGCCAGTCTGGCATTCTCACCTTTCTCTATCCTACCTTTTGGAAGATCCCACCTATGGTATCTGTAGATCATCAACAAACGATCGTGTTCATCATAGATCAAGCCACCGGCTGCTGCGACATTCTTAAATAGTGAGGTAAAGCGTGTGAATAACTCAGTTCTGGAATTTATGGCATTAAAGATGAGTGTATCTACATTCGGATCACCGATCAACCTGTGATAATGGAACTTAAGATCAGTATCAGCGTCAGCATCAACCCAGAAATGAGGTTCGGAAAAGTTTTCACTTTTCGTATTTTTAGTGATAATAATTGCCTTCGACTGATTAAAAACTTTATACATTTGCAGTATGAAAATTAATGAACAAATTGCAGAGAAAGTATCCGAATCTTTATTACAAATTAAAGCAATAAAATTAGATAATACTAATCCATTTACATGGGCTTCGGGTCTAAAATCACCAATTTATTGTGATAACAGGGTAACATTATCTTATCCGGAAATCAGAACTTACATTAAAGAACAATTCGTTAAACTTATCAATGAGGAGTTCGAAAACGCTGAGGTTGTAGCAGGTGTAGCCACAGGAGCAATCGCTCAAGGTGCATTAGTTGCTCAGGAAATGGGACTACCTTTTGCTTATATACGTTCTTCATCTAAAGCACACGGTTTAACTAACCAAATTGAAGGTAAAGTTGAAGAAGGACAAGCAGTGATCGTTGTTGAAGATCTTGTTCCTACAGGTAAAAGTTCTTTAGCAGCTGTTGAGGCATTACGTGCTGCAGGAGCAAATGTAATTGGTATGATCGCGATCTTTACTTACAACTTACCGGTTGCAAAGGAAAACTTTGAGAAAGCTGATTGTAAATTGATCACTTTAGCAGATTATGATACAATGATCAGAACTGCGGCAGATCAAAACTATGTTTCAGAATCAGATATCCAATCGCTTGTTAAGTGGAAAGATAATCCACAAGCTTGGAGTGATAACAGAAAATAATGAAATTAGAAAGTAACTCTACTGAGATACTACGACCGGCAGAAGAGATCTTTGCTTTTTTAAGTGATTTTCAAAACTTCGAGAAGCTAATGCCGGAACAGATAAGCAATTGGTCGGCCAGTCCGACCCATTGCTCATTTGAAGTCAATAATATGGCTACGATCGAAATGGAGATCGACCAGATGACACCCTGTTCATATATCCAAATGAATACTGTTGGGAAAAGCCCATTCCCTTTTGCCCTAAAAACCAATATTGAGAAAACGGATGCACTAACTGCCTCTGTAAGCTTCACTCTTGAAGCCAAACTTAGTCCTTTAATGCTTCCTATGGTTAAGAAACCTTTACAGCAATTGGTAGATGTTTTAGGACAAAAACTCAAATCTTACCTGGAATCCAGATAATTAACATTCTTCAAACTAGTCTATTCAATAAATAATTGTACTTTTGCATTTATTTTAATTCAGTCTAAATTAAAATGCAAAAGGAAAATCTATATAATACTTTAAATAAAGAGGAGTTGATAGCAAGGTTGGAATCTGAAGATTTCAATCGAGCTACAATTTCTTTCTACCGATATACTAATATTCAGGATCCTCAAAATTTCAGAGATCAAATCTTTAGAGAATGGGATAAATTCAGCTGTTTAGGAAGAATCTACATTGCCAAAGAAGGAATAAATGCTCAGCTTAGTTTACCAGAACACAGACTTGAAGCTTTTCTTCATTTACTGGACACTCATCCGGAACTTGAAAAAATGCCCATCAAATATGCGTATGAAGATGATGGAAAATCATTCTATAAATTAACTATTAAGGTCAGACCAAAGATCGTTGCTGATGGCATGAATGATGATTGTTATGACACATCTGATGTAGGAAATCACCTTTCTGCCTTTGAATTTCATAAATATGTAGATCATCCTGATAGCATTGTTGTTGATATGCGTAATCATTACGAAAGTGAAATCGGACATTTTGAAGGTGCAATTTGTCCGGATGCAGATACCTTCCGGGAAGAACTGCAAATGGTTGAGGCTGAATTAGAATCTCATAAAGACAAAAAGATCTTACTTTATTGCACAGGTGGAATCCGATGTGAAAAAGCAAGTGCATACTTAAAGCATTTAGGACATAAAGATGTAAATCAGCTACATGGCGGGATACTTGAATATGCTAGAAGAATCAATGGTTCAGGATTGATCTCAAAATTCCGGGGAAAAATGTTTGTATTTGATAACAGACTAGGAGAATCAATTAATGGTGAAGTTATCAGCAAATGTCATCAATGCGGCAAACCTGCTGATACCCATATAAACTGCGCTAACGATGATTGTCACTTACTCTTTATTCAATGTAAAGAATGTGCTGAAGAATACGAAAGTTGCTGCAGCAATGAATGTAAAGAAGTAATTCATTTATCAGAAGTGGATCAAAAAGAGATCAGAAAACAAAGGCATAAAGAATATTCGGAAAGTAAGATCTTTAAAAGCAGATTAAGACCAGATCTAAGAAAAAAAGCCAGTTAAATCACGAAACTAACCTCCTTGAGGTCACAGCAATACTCATTCCCATCCTTTTCCTGAAGCATTAACTTCCCATAAGGATCCAATCCGGTTATGCGGGCTTGCATTACATTATCATTAATAATGAATTTTGCATATTTCTTAAATCGATATAATCTATACATATAATCTTTATCGATAGATTCAAGATCCATTCTTCGTAATTGTCTGCATCTGAAATTCAGTTGATCACAAAGCCTTACAAATACCTTTTCTCTATTCACTTCAGTTTCATTCAGAATTGCAATTGATGTAGGATTTGGTGCATCTGAAACAAACTTCACCTGATTAACATTGAAGCCGATCCCTAAAACCGAATATTCCAGAAAATCACCTTTAATGGTATTATTTATCAGTATACCCGCAATCTTATCATCTCCGATATAAATATCATTAGGCCATTTGATCTTAATATCTTTCTTAGGTAAGATCTCCAAAAGAGTATCACTCACAGCCAAAGAAACGATCTTATTCAGATAAAACTGCTTTTCCGGACTTAGAAAATCAGAATTATAAACAGCACTCATTAAGATATTCTTTCGACTTTCACTTTCCCAGCTATTTTGGTCCATTCCCTTCCCTGCTTTTTGGAACTCTGCAAGAATAATACTTCCAGCTTCCAGCTGCTCTAATTTCAGCATCGAATTAGCTACCAAATTGGTTGAAAGCACCTCTGTAAACTTCAGAACATTTGTCCCAAAAACCTCTTTATAGATCATATTTCTCATATCAGGATTAAAAATACAATTTCTTATCTGTTAATGCGAATTTTACATCTATTTGAATATTTCTAATGCAGCTTTATTTTCATTACTTTTGTATGAGAAATACTGAATGAATGACTAATATGGAGATTGAAATGGATCCGAAAAAAACTGTAGATTTTGTAATTGAAGGGATCCAGGAAAAAAAAGGGAAACAGATCGTTGTTTTGGATCTTAATAAGATCGAAAATATCGCATGTAAGTATTTTGTAATCTGTCATGGAACTTCCAAACCCCATGTCGAAGCTATTGCCGAATCAATTGAGGATCTTGTGCGGGAAAAGGCCCAAGACAAACCGATCAATAAAGAAGGTAGAGAAAATGCGGAATGGATTTTGATAGATTACTTTGACATTGTAATTCATGTATTTCAGGAGCCGGTCAGAAAATTCTACAAGCTTGAAGAATTATGGGCAGATGCTGAAATTCAGAACATTGCAGATCTTGACTAAAAAACGAATTTGATTACATATTTATTAACGCGACACAATGGCAGAAAAAAAACAAAATACGCCCTCAAATAATAAACCTGGAATTAAAAAGCCAAAATTTAGTTTCTACTGGATCTATGGAATTCTCTTTGTTGTTTTTGTAGGTCTTCAATTCATGAATTTAGGAGGAGGAACTTCTAAAACTGATTGGAGAAATTTGAAAATAATGTTAGAGAGTCAGGATGTAGAACGAATTGTTTTGGTAAATAAAGAACAAGCAGAGATCTATATCAAGCAAGATCGACTATCCAATCCCCAGCATGAAGATGTTGGAGGCGGGACTTTCGGTTCAGGTGGACCTCACTATGTTTATAATATCAACTCACCAGATAAATTTGAAGAAAAGGTTTTAACAGCTCAGAAGAATAGCACTGACCCCGTATATATTGAAAGTGAAACACGCAGAAATTGGGGAGGTGATTTATTAGGGTGGTTACTTCCTATCGCCGTACTGATCGGAGCATGGTTTCTGATCATGCGCATGATGAGTAAAAATTCCGGTGGAGCTGGTGGACAGATCTTCAACATTGGAAAATCCAAAGCTCAACTATTTGATAAAAGCACTAGTGTAAGTATCAATTTTAATGATGTTGCCGGATTAGAAGAAGCGAAGATCGAGGTTATGGAGATCGTTGATTTCTTGAAGAATCCATCAAAATACACTCAATTAGGTGGTAAAATCCCTAAGGGTGCATTATTGGTAGGCCCTCCGGGAACTGGTAAAACATTACTTGCAAAAGCTGTTGCAGGTGAAGCAAAAGTTCCTTTCTTCTCAATTTCAGGTTCTGATTTCGTTGAGATGTTTGTTGGTGTTGGTGCATCAAGAGTACGAGACTTATTCAAACAAGCGAAAGAGAAAGCACCATGTATCGTATTCATCGATGAGATCGATGCGATTGGTCGCGCTAGAGGTAAAAATGCCTTTACAGGAGCAAACGATGAGCGTGAAAACACACTTAACCAGCTTCTTACAGAAATGGATNGTTTTGCAACCAATACAGGTGTAATTATTCTTGCAGCAACAAACCGTGCAGACATTCTCGATCGCGCATTAATGAGAGCTGGTCGTTTTGATCGTCAGATCCATGTTGAGCTTCCTGATCTTGAAGAAAGAAAAGCAATTTTCAAGGTTCACCTTAAACCTCTAAAAACAAATAAGACCGTTAATGTTGAATTCCTTTCAAAACAAACTCCTGGCTTCAGTGGAGCAGATATCGCAAATGTTTGTAATGAATCAGCATTGATCGGTGCAAGAAAGAATAAAAAATCTATTGGCAAACAAGNTTTCATGGATGCCATCGATCGTATTATTGGTGGATTAGAGAAAAGAAATAAGATCATCAGTCAGGCGGAGAAAAAAGTGATCGCTTTCCACGAGGCAGGACATGCTGCAGTAAGTTGGTTACTTGAACATGCGCATCCCCTGGTAAAAGTTACCATCGTTCCTCGTGGAAAAGCATTAGGTGCTGCATGGTATCTTCCAGAAGAAAGACAGATCACAACATTCGAGCAGATGTATGATGAGATGACAGCAACATTAGGTGGTCGTGCTTCTGAAGAGATCAACTTTGATAAAGTATCGACAGGTGCTTTAAATGATCTTGAGAAAGTAACTAAACAAGCTTATGCAATGGTTACTTATTTCGGATTGAACAAAGAGATCGGGAACCTTAGTTTCTATGATTCATCAGGACAAACTGAATATTCTTTCCAGAAACCATTTAGTGAAAAAACTGCTGAGAAGATCGATAATGAGATCTCTAAACTTGTAGAAGGTTCTTATAAAAGAGCTAAGAAGATCCTAACGGATAATAAAGATAAACTTGAGAAATTAGCGACTATTCTTTTAGAAAAAGAGGTGATCTTCAGTGAAGATCTTGAGGAAGTTTTCGGTAAACGTCCTTGGGAAACCAAAGAAGAAATCATGAAGAAAGAAAAAGAAGCCGAAGCAAAGAAAAAGGAACTTCCTGAAGGAACTAAAGAAGCATAAACATGCAGGAAACCACTTCAAGAGAAAAAATACTTAAGAAAGTTAGAAATGCCTTGATGAGCAAGCTGGAAAATCCGTATCAGGATACAGCTTCTGATGAAGGCATTTATGCTACTCTTGAAGAATCTTTGGATATCAATTTTGCGCAAGAGTTTACAAAAGCCAGTGGAAAATTCATCTATTGTGAATCAGAACAGGAATTTCTGGATCACATGAGTGCTCTGATCAGAGATAATGAATGGGATAAGATCTTTTGTAAGGAAGAAGATCTTTTAAATAAGATCACTGCCTCATCTGATATCTTTGAGCAAAATGCTGATGAATTAGTGAATTGCAAAGTTGCTTTAAGCACCTGCGAGTCATTAATTGCCAGACTTGGAAGTATTCTTGTGAGTTCAAAGCAATTTGGAGGTCGCCGTATAAATGCTTTCCCTGAGGTGCACATGGTTTTTGCTTATACCTCACAACTCGTTCCTGATCTTAAAGATGGCTTGAAGCATATTAAAAACAAATATGCACATCAACCCCCTTCAATGATCACACTTATAACAGGTCCTAGTCGAACTGCTGACATTGAAAAGACATTAGTTATGGGAGCACATGGACCAAAAGAACTTTACCTATTCTTTATAGACGATTCAACCAAATAAAATACACGTGAAGAACTTAATTACCCGTAGCCTAAGCGGCATTGTTTTTATTGGATTAATAATTGGTTCAATATTACTTGGCCAACAGATCTTTGCTGCCTTAATGCTGATCTTTTCAATAATTGGACTAACAGAATATCAGCGTATGACCCAAAAATGGATCGGCAATCCTGGTGATATACAGATTATATTATTGAATGGCTTGATCGTATTTGGACTTTTAAGTGCTGTCATATTAGAGTTCATTCCTTCAAAGTATTTGGTTTTACTCATCCTTCCGGTATTGATAAGTATGATACACACACTCTTTTCAAAGCTTGAATCACCGGTTCAGCAAATGAGTATTTTAATGGCGGGTGTGTTATACATAAGTTTACCTTTTGCACTTTTCGCTAGTTTCTTCACCTTAAATCCGCAAATGGCATTTAGCAATGAGCTTGTCATTGCATTTTTTATTATGGTATGGAGTAATGATGTATTTGCTTATGTAGTAGGTTCATTGATCGGGAAACACAAATTATATGAAAAGGTTTCTCCGAAAAAGACTTGGGAAGGAAGTCTAGGTGGAGTGATATTAACCATCGTAGCTGCCTATATTATTTCGATCTTCTTTAAAACTTATGATATGCAGACCTGGCTTGTTTTGGGTCTAATTATTAGTATTTTTGCAAGCCTTGGTGATTTGATCGAATCAATGATCAAACGTCAGGTTGGAGTTAAAGACTCAGGGAATATTATGCCGGGACATGGTGGTGTTCTGGATCGCTTTGATGGAGTGATCTTTGCAATTCCTGCAGTATATATTTATTTAAGTTTAGTATAAGGAATGAAGATTCATAAAGAGGGATTTGGAACAATTGCGATCGCAAGTGCGGCACTCGGAATTATCGTAGTAGCACTTTTCACTCAACAATGGCTGCCATTTTACATTAATTATGTTTTATACGCAATTGCTCTGTTTAGTTTAGGATTGGTGATCAGATTCTTCAGGATTCCAAATAGAACTTTCAATCTAAATGAGAATGCAATTCTAACCGCAGCAGACGGTAAAGTTGTAGCAATTGAAAACATTGAAGATGAGCACTTCCCTGGCGAAAAACGTAAACAGATCAGTGTTTTTATGTCTCCTTTGAATGTACATGTGAATTACTATTCAATTTCAGGTGAAGTGATTGAAGCTCAACATAAAAAAGGGAAACACTATCCTGCTTTCTTACCAAAATCATCTACAGATAATGAACAATCATTTATTATGATAAAGCAAGATGATAAAAAGAATGTTTTACTCAAACAAATTGCCGGTTCTTTAGCCAGAAGAATTGTTTTCCATTCTAAAAAAGGAGAACAAATTAATCAGGGTGAAGAAATGGGGATCATCAAACTCGGTTCAAGAGTTGATCATATCCTTCCAGAAGATGTAAAAGTAAATGTTAAGATCGGCCAGAATGTAAAAGCCGGGATAGATATCTTAGCTTATTTTAAATAATAATCCGCGAACATCTGCTAAATCTGCGTCATCAGTGTTCTATATAGAACGCGGATAACACGGATACTACAGATCTACACAGATATTATAAGATTTCTTTGATTTTTTCCAGTGAATCAACTTCATGGGTAATCACCTGACAATGCTCATAGTTAGTGAAGTTCACATAGATTTGATCCATACCGATCGCTTTGGCACCTAATATATCCACTTTCAGGTCATCGCCAATCATAATACTTTCAGAGGCATTTGTACTGGCTTTATCAAAAGCATATTGAAAAATTCTTGCATCAGGTTTCTTATGTCCTGCTTCTTCAGATGTTATTAAATTCTTAAAATACTTTCTAAGATCTGAAGCATCAACCTTTACCTGTTGAACCTCCTCAAATCCATTTGTGATCAAATGAAGTTCATATTTCTCTTGTAAATATTGCAGGATCTCATGCGTATAAGGGAAAAGATTCGTTTTTAACGGACTTAAGGTGATGTACTCATTACCTAACTTCTTTGACAGATCCATATCGTTGATCCCAAACTCAGCAAGTGTTAAAACAAAGCGTTGAACACTTAGCACCTCTTTCTCGATCTCACCTTTTCTATACTGAGCCCATAGTTGATCATTATGCTTTTTATATACTGTACGGAACTCTTCGAAAGAATTAACTCCTTTCTTCTTTAACCCATTCACCTCATACATTTCAAGAAAAGTTTCCTCTGCACTTTTCTCAAAATCCCACAATGTCCTGTCAAGATCGAAAAATATATGCTTATACTTCATAAATAGATGCTAAAATCGTGAGGGGCAAATGTACGATTTTTACGATTTTCCTTGACAATCATTTTTTTTCATTGTATCATTGTGATATCATTTTAATATCACTTATCATGAAACAAGAAAAAACATACAGCCCAAATTCGGGTTATTTAGCTCTCTTAATCATCTTTGCAATGATCGGGCTTCCGATCTGGGGAATTGTAGCATTCCAAATGTTCCCTCTTATAGCAGTATTAATCTTTGCAATCATTTGCATTCCGGGATTTGTGATCGTTAATCCAAATGAATCAAGTGTACTTGTATTATTTGGTAAATACAAAGGAACGATCAAAGACAATGGATTCTTTTGGGTAAACCCATTATTTGTAAAGAAGAAGATTTCTTTAAGAGCTCAGAACCTCAACAGTGAACCATTAAAGGTAAATGATAAGATCGGTAATCCGATCATGATCGGCATCGTTTTGGTTTGGAGAGTTGAGAACACATTTAAAGCTGCTTTTGAAGTTGATGATTATGCACATTTTGTTGACATTCAAAGCGAAGCAGCAATTCGTAAACTTGCAGGAATTTATCCTTACGATAATTTTGATGATGCTCAATCAGACATCACCTTAAGAAGTGGTGGAGATGAGGTGAACCATCAGTTAGAAGAAGAACTTCGTAAGAGATTGGCTATTGCAGGAATTCAGATCATTGAATCCAGAATTAGCCACCTTGCTTATGCTTCAGAGATCGCTGGAGCAATGCTTAGGAGACAACAGGCAACTGCAATTGTAGCTGCAAGAGCTAAGATCGTTGAAGGTGCCGTAAGTATGGTGGATATGGCGTTAGAACAATTATCAGAGAAAGATATCATCGAAATGGATGAAGAAAAAAGAGCAACTATGGTTAGTAATTTAATGGTAGTATTATGTTCTGATAAAGATGCTTCTCCGGTAATCAATACAGGTACATTACATCAATAAATAAGTTCCTGACATGGAGAAAAGCTGGATTGAAAAACTAAGTGAATATGCCGAAAGCAAAGGCTACGAATACTGGAGCCATAAAAGTATGTCGAGCGGTGGTTTTGTTCGCAATGTTATAACAAGCACGAAATACTTTATGATGGAGATTAAAAACGAATCTTACACTTATTATTATTGTGCCTCAGCTGATCATTCAGGAAGTATTTCCACTAATGGATCTTTTTCAGGAGTGTTTAGAGTATTCTCAGACAGAAAATTAGCTGATTTAAAAATCCGTAGAAGATTTTGGATAGACAGGATATTCTCAGCCAACAGACAAAAAACAGGGATACCAACAATTGACAAAAAACTTTTTCTTCAATGCTCAGATAAAGAATTAGCAACTCATATTGCAAACTCAAGACTTGGGCATTCCTTTTTAAAGATCAGTAAAAGAGTTACACCTCTTGAAATTATTGTTGAACCGAATAGAATGAAGTTTAATAGTAACTTTAAGAAAAAGTCGATAATGGGAATAAGATCAAATCGTTGGGTTACAGACGTAAAAGAGCTTAATCAATTAATTGATAGTGGCATCAATATCTTGAACTCAATACCTAATAAGAGATAAGAATCATTTAATATGGCAAAGAAAAAAGCTTTTGCATTAAGAATAGATCCTGAATTACTCAAGGCAGTTGAGAAATGGGCTGCCGACGAGTTTCGATCTTCCAATGGACAGATCGAATGGATCATCAGCGAAGCTTTAAAGAAATCCAAAAGGTTTCCCAAACCTAAAAAGGATGAATAGATTATTTACGAAAGAGACGCCCCTGCCAGGTGTCTCTTTTTTCTAGTTCTCTTTCGATCTTATTCAACACCTGATCATTCCTGATCAATCCCCAGCCCGGTCCGGCCTGAAATCTTGGTGGAACTTCACCGGCAAATCGTTCCACAACAAATTTAGGGTTCAATAGCTCCAGGAATTCAATAATAAAATCAACATATTCATCCAGTTCAAAGAATTTAAAGCGTTCAGGAAATTTCTGATATTCGTTCTCCATTTGAGTTCCTTTGATAATTTGGAGTTGATGAAACTTAATATTGTTCAGTGGTAATTGAGACAAGATCTCAGCCTCTTTAAGCATATCATTTTTAGATTCACCAGGCAATCCGAAAATTAAATGTGCTCCGGTTTTCAAACCAAAAGAATGAGTTAATTCTATCGCTTTGACAGCATGATCATAGGTGTGACCCCTATTTATTCTCTCCAGTGTAGAGTTATAACATGATTCGATCCCATACTCAATAATTACATAATGTGATTTTGAAATTTCACTGAAGTACTTTAATTGTTGTTCCGTAATACAATCTGGTCTTGTACCAATAACAAGTCCTTTTACTTGTGGGAAGTCCAATGCTTGGTGATAGATACTTTTTAAGTGATCAATATCGCCATAGGTATTTGAATAAGCCTGAAAGTATGCTAAATAACTATGCGCTCTGCGGTAACGATTCTGGTGGAATTCAATTCCTTCCTGAATTTGCTGTTGTACACTTTTCTCAGGTAAACAATAGGAAGGATTAAAGGCGTCATTATTACAGAAGGTACAACCACCAGTCCCTACTCTGCCATCTCTATTCGGACAAGTAAAGCCAGCATCAATACTTAACTTCTGCACCCGTTCACCAAACTCCTTCTTAAAGTAATTGGCATACGCATTAAATCTTCGATGATGTCCCCAGAGATATTCCATAATTGTTGACAAATATAAAAAAAAGCCGCCCCGATGTGTCGGGACGACTTGTATATGTATTAAGAATACTCTTATTCAGAAACTCTTTCTAACCATTTAAGCATAAATAACATCATACCCATAGAAATTAAACAAACAACTACAAATACACCCCAAGTTAACCATAGAGGGATAGAGCTATAAAGAATAGCACCGATGAATAATAATTGGTTACCTAATGCGGTTGCACCTAACCAACCACCTTGCATCAAACCTTGATACTGAGGAGGAGCTACTTTAGATACGAATGCAATACCAAGTGGACTGATGAATAACTCAGCTACTGTGAGGATGAAGTAAGTTCCTAATAGTAGTAATGGAGTTACTTTACTTGTAATATCAAGCGGAGAACCACCTTTTGCAGGATCAATAGTTTCATGTAATGGAAGACCAGTAGACATTACTGACATTAAAACGAATCCCATTGCAGCGATGAACATACCAATTGCGATCTTCTTCGGAGTAGAAGGTTCAATACCTTTCGCTTTAAGCCAACCGAATAGCGCAACGATGATTGGAGTTAAGAATACAACAAAGAATGGATTCATTGCCTGGAATGACTCAACCGATAGGTTAATTCCCATGAACTTCAATGCAGTATAATCACGTGCGAAGAAGGTAAGTGTTAAACCATTTTGGTGGAATGAGAACCAGAAGAAAATAACAACACCATAAACTGCTAATAAAGCATAAATACGTTGTCTAACCTCTGCAACATCCATCTTAACCGTATTTCCTTTTTCATCTTTAACTTCTTTAGCAACAGAAGTTGGATCTGGGAAACGTTTTTTGTTGAACATATAGATAACAAAAGAAATTGCCATTGCGATAATTGCAATACCGAATGCATAGTGGAATCCTTCGTTAAATGTATTTAAATATGTATTTGAGAATTCAGTTAAATCAGTAACCTGACCACTGATAGTAGCATCATTCGCCAATTTAGTAAATGCTTGAGAAGACTCAGCTGTTAAAGATCCATCTAGATGAGAGTGACACATTGCTGGAAGCTCAGCATTGTATAAGAAATTATGTTGTTTTAACCACCAAGTTCTGATACCTGGAGCGATAAAAGGAGCTACAACAGCACCAACATTGATGAACATATAAAAGATCTGGAAACCAGCACCTCTTTTATCATCACTATAATCGCCTTGATCATACATCTGACCTACTAATGCTTGTAAGTTACCTTTGAATAAACCATTACCAAATGCGATAACAAACAGACCGATCAATGAATAGATCAAGAATAATGTTTGATTTGGAACTGGTGTAGGAGTTGGAATAGCCATAATTCCGTAACCAACTGCCATTAATACCAAACCGGTTAGGATGGTACCTTTATAATTCTTGGTTTTATCCGCAATTAAACCACCAACAAGTGCAAGGATATAAATCAGTGCATAAAAAGTAGCATAGATAATACCTGCATTATTTCCGGTAAGTCCGAATTTAGACTGTAGGAATAATACAAGAATCGCCATCATAGTGTAGAACCCAAAACGCTCTCCCATATTAGCCAAAGCAGCTGCGATGAGTCCCTTAGGATGTCCTTTAAACATAATTTTATAGTTTTAATTAATAATTATATAGATTATTTACTTTACGTTCAGCGTATAAAGGCTACAAAAATAACCAAAAAACTAAGTTATCCAAATGAGATTCGACATAAGCGGATGTTGTCTGGATCAAAAAATATGGGTATGGATGTAATAAAACTGAAACATGCCCGTCTACAATACAAAGGAACCGAAATAAATGACCATCGAAGAGTTCAAAATAGAAGTATTGCCTATTAAAAATAAGCTGTACAGGTTAGCATTAAGACTACTTGGCAGTCAGGCTGATGCAGAAGATGCAGTTCAGGAGGTATTCCTGAAACTTTGGGCTCGAAGAGAAAAACTTAATGAATACAGAAGCATTGAAGCATTTGCGATGATAATTACGAAGAATCTTTGCTTCGACAAACTAAAACTAAAAAGCAGAAATCAACAGGAATTAACCGAAGAAAGAGTTGGATCAAAACAAGATACACCCGAAACACAAATGGAAATGAAGAATACTGTATCTAAAATACATGAGATCATAAACGAGCTGCCGGAACAGCAAAAGCTCGTGATCCAACTTCGGGATATTGAACAATGTGATTTTGATGAGATTGCCGAAATCACAAATATGAATTTAAACACAATAAGAGTCAATCTGTCAAGAGCTAGGAAAAAGGTGAGAGATACTCTTTTAAAAATACAGAACTATGAATTCTCGTCGAATTGAAATACTGCTTGAGCGCTACTTCAGCGGGGAAACTTCGCTTGAGGATGAAAAGTTGCTGATGGAATACTTTCAGGGTGATGATATTCCTTCGCATCTACAATCGCTCAAAGGCCAGTTTGAGTATTACTCTGATGAAAAAGAGAAAGAATTTCTGGATGAATCATTTGATAATAAAATCATTGATCTGATTCAATCTGAAGAGGAAAAATCTGTTAAAAACACACGCAGAATGTATTTATACATGGCCAGTGGAATAGCCGCAAGTGTATTGATCCTGATGAGTTTGTTTTTCAAGTTTGATCCACTCACAAAGAAAGTTGAAGAAACTTTCAGTGATCCGGAAATGGCTTATAATGAAACCCGAAAAGCATTATTGCTTGTCTCTCAAACTCTGAATTCCGGTCTGGAACCTATGAGTAAAGCCTCAAAGATGAATACCGGAGCCGAAGAAATAGAAAAAATATCAAGCCTCAACACAGGCATGAATGAATTAAACAGAGTATCTAAATTTTACGAAATACAACAAAGATTTTTGAATAATAAAAACTAAGAGTTATGAAAAAGTTAATCATTAAAATTACTGCCATTACTTTATTACTTTTCCCAATGATGTTAAGTGCACAAACTTCATCAATTGAAGATCTATATGAAAAATATGTTGGAGAAGATGGTGTTACTTCAGTAAACATCTCCAGGGAAATGTTCCGTTTAATGATGGCATTCGATGCAGGAACTAGCGAAGATGCTAAAGCAGCACAAGATGTGATCGATAATCTTAACGGATTAAAGATCCTTACCTATGATGCACGCAAAGGAGATGAGTTCAGTACTTTCAAAGCGGAAGTTTACGACATTCTTAAGAAAAAGAAATTCAGTGAACTGATGACCGTTCAGGAAGAAGGGCAAAAGATCGATTTTATGATCCGTAAAAAAGGTGAAGATATCATCGAATTATTACTGATCGCCAATGAAAATGACGATAGAGAACTAGCTATTATCAGCTTCTTTGGGATAATCGACCTAAATGCGATCTCTAAACTATCGCAAAGTGTTCAGATCTCCGGAATGGAGAATCTTCGCAAGATGAAAAAAGATCTTGATAATCATTAAAACCATTAATCCATGAAAAAGTTAATTACGCTAATACTGGCTGTGTGTGTGCTTGCACCACTTGGCACGTTCGCTCAAAGTAAAACCATTGCCGATTTCTTCAAAAAATATGAAGACGATAAAAATGTAAAATCTGTTTCGATTAATTTCAGTGGCTTCTCGATCAACCTTGGTTCAGATGCTGAAGCTGAAGGAATTGAAAACATGATCGACCAGATCGAACACATCAAAGTTCTTTCAATTGAAGAAGGTCATGAAGATTTTGACAAAACCGCATTGTGGGATGAGCTTCACAAGATTATAAAAAAGAAAAAATATGTTCAGCTTGTAGATGTTCGTAGCGGTGATGAAAAAGTTGCAGTTTACGTTATTCAACAAGACGAAAATGTAATCAAAGAAGGTCTTGTAGTTGCTATTGAAGATGATGAAGCTGCTGTGATCTCAGTAACCGGCAGCATGGTACCTGCAGATTTTATGAACATGCATAAAAGTTTTGGCCATTGGGGCCATAAACCTCATCATAAACATCTCAAACATGATCACGACCATGACCATGATGAAGATGATGACAAATAGTCTTTAATAAGTTTAACATCGCATAGAACCACCTTAGTTAATTCTGGGGTGGTTTTTTATTTCAATTGCTTCTCTGTTTCATTGTTCGATTGCTAATCAATTAGCTTATATTTTAGAAACAATTGAACAATCGAGCAATGGAGCAATTGGACTACAGAACTATCTGTAAATTTTCATCTAGTTATCTCCATCATTTTTCTTAATTTTGCAGCTTAATTTTTTAAGAGACTAACAATGGCAGAATTAGCAAGCAAATATAATCCACAATCAACTGAAGACAAGTGGTATAAGTATTGGATGGAGCAAGGATATTTTCATTCAGAACCGGATGAGAGAGAGCCATATTGTATCGTCATTCCGCCGCCAAACGTTACAGGTGTTCTTCATATCGGTCATATGTTGAACAATACGATTCAGGATGTGCTTGTCCGCAGAGCCAGAATGCAAGGTAAAAATGCCTGCTGGGTACCGGGTACCGATCATGCATCTATTGCTACCGAAGCCAAAGTTGTTGCCAAACTTAAAGAAGAAGGAATTGAAAAAGCTAATTTAAGCCGTGAAAAATTCTTAGAACATGCCTGGGAATGGAAAGAGAAGCATGGTGGGATCATCCTTGAACAACTTAAAAAATTAGGTGCTTCTTGCGATTGGGAACGTACTGCATTCACTATGGATGAATCACTTTACGAATCTGTTATAGACGTATTTATTGATCTTTATAATAAAGGGCTGATCTATCGCGGAGTTCGTATGGTAAACTGGGATCCTAAAGCCTTAACTGCTCTCTCTGACGAAGAAGTTATCCATAAAGAAGTTCAATCGAAACTATACTATCTAAGATATAAGATCGAAGGAAGTAATGAGCATGTAATTATTGCTACTACTCGTCCAGAGACTATTCTTGGTGATACTGCACTTTGTGTTCACCCTGAAGATGAGCGTTACCAACATCTTAAAGGAAAGAATGTGATCGTTCCATTGATCAATAGAAGTATTCCTGTAATTTTTGATGAGTATGTTGATCGTGAATTCGGGACTGGAGCATTAAAGATCACTCCTGCTCATGATATCAACGATTATAACTTAGGATTAAAACATAAACTGGATAGCATCGACATTTTCAATGATAATGGAACCTTGAATGAAAAAGCTCAGTTATATGTTGGGAAAGACAGATTTGAAGTAAGAAAAGAGATCGTTACTGATCTTGAGAAAGCTGAACTTCTCGAGAAAACTGAAGATTATATCAATAAAGTAGGATTCTCAGAAAGAACTGATGAAGTAATTGAGCCAAAGCTTTCATTACAATGGTTCCTGAAGATGTCTGAAATGGCAAAGCCTGCTTTGGATGTTGTAATGGATGATACAATTCAGTTCCATCCAAAGAAATTCAAGAACACCTATCGCCACTGGATGGAGAATGTAAGAGACTGGTGTATTTCTCGCCAACTATGGTGGGGACAGCGTATTCCAGTTTATTATCTTCCAAACCGTGAAATGGTAGTTGCGAAATCAGCAGAAGAAGCTTTAGAGAAAGCAAAAGCTGCTTATGATCTTCCTGAGTTGAAATTAGAAGACCTTAAACAAGATGAAGATGTATTAGATACTTGGTTCTCTTCTTGGTTATGGCCAATCTCTGTATTTGACGGTATCAGAAATCCGGATAACGAAGACTTAAAATATTATTATCCTACAAACGATCTTGTAACAGCTCCTGAGATCCTTTTCTTCTGGGTAGCTCGTATGATCATGGCAGGAATTGAATACCAAAAAGATATTCCTTTCAAAAATGTATATCTAACTGGTATTGTAAGAGATAAAATCGGTCGTAAGATGTCAAAATCTTTAGGTAACTCTCCTGACCCTATCGATCTAATGAAACAATACGGTGCTGATGGTGTTCGCGTAGGTATGTTACTAACATCTCCAGCTGGTAATGACCTTCCATTTGATGAATCATTATGTGAACAAGGGAGGAACTTCAGCAATAAGATCTGGAATGCATTGAGATTGGTAAAAGGTTGGAAAGTTGATGAGACGATCGAACAACCAGAATCTAGCAAAGTTGCAATTGACTGGTTTGAAGCTAAGTTCAATGAGACTTTAAATACATTAGATGACCATTTTTCTAAATACAGAATTTCTGATGCCTTAATGTCGACCTATAAATTGATTTGGGATGAGTTCTGTTCTTGGTACCTAGAAATGATCAAACCGGCATATCAAAAGCCGATCGATGCGAAGACTTATGCGAGTACGCTTGAGTTCTTTGATAAGATCATGAAGGTATTACATCCGTTTATGCCATTCATCACTGAAGAGATCAGAGAGCGATTGAAAGGTGAAGGTTCTGAAAGCATCATGATCTCTCTTCTTCCTGAAAAGCAAAATGCAGATCAAAATATACTGAACCAATTCGAATTTGCGAAAGAAGTTATTATCGCAACGCGTTCGGTACGTTCTTCAAAGAATATTCCGAATAAAGAACAATTAGAATTACTGATCAAAAAAAATAATGAAGCTGCTGATACGACTTTTGATTCGCTAGTTGCTAAGCTTTGTAATCTTTCAAAAGTGGATTATGTAGAAGATAAAGTTGATGGAGCGTCCAGTTTCATGGTAAAATCAACTGAATTCTATGTTCCTCTTGCAGAATCTGTAGATGTGGAAACAGAAATCAAAAAACTTGAAGAAGAATTGAAGTATACTCAAGGATTTATGTAGTCTGTAATGAAAAAGTTATCTAACGAACGTTTCGTAAACAATGCGCCTGCAAAGGTTGTAGAAATGGAGAAAAAGAAACAAGCAGATGCAGAAGCTAAGATCAAAGTAATTGAGGAACAATTGAAGGCGTTGAAGTAAATTGCTCGCTACGCGAGCGTGATTAATGGTTAGTTGTTCGCTTCGCTCACGAAATAAGCTCACTACGTTCGCGTAATTCATGGTGATGTAAATACTGTATCAAACTATTTACAATGAATTAAATTGGGTTCATCGGATTATTCAGGGATGTAATTAATTGTAATAAGCTCGCTATGCTCGCGTAATATATAGTAATATTAGAACTTAGATAACTATTTATTACAATGTGTTACTATTGTATTACAACTTAATATGATAATGGTTTATTTCGAAAATTCTTGTGATAAGCTCGCTACACTCGCGTAATTAATAGTATTTTCTGAGTTATGCGAACGAAGTGAGCTAATTACGATAAATAACTACTTAATTACGAATTTTCAGAAAGACATATGCTGGATTAACAGCCGCAGTATGAAGATGCTATACGAATTTCTCAATCAACTCCACTAATCTCGTTGAGTATCCCATCTCATTGTCGTACCATGCAACAACTTTGATAAGTTTGTTTTTATCGCCTAAAACGGCTGTAAGTTTACTATCAAAAACTGCTGAGTGAGTATTTCCAATAACATCCATAGAAACGATTGGATCTTCGGTATATTCCAAAATGCCTTTCAACTCACCTTCCGCTGCTTCTTTGAATTTCGCATTGATCTCTTCTATGCTGGTAGGCTTTTTTAATGTACAGGTTAAATCTGTTAAAGATCCATCAGGAACCGGAACACGAATGCCTGCACCACCTAAGTTTCTTCCTAAATGAGGGAAGATCTTTGTTATTGCTTTTGCAGCACCTGTAGTAGTTGGCACAATTGAATAAGCAGCAGCACGACCTCTTCTCAAATCTTTATGATAACCATCAATAATATTCTGATCCGTAGTATAAGAGTGAACAGTTGTGATAAAACCTTTCTGGATTCCCCAGTTCTCATCCAAGATCTTTACTAATGGTGCAACATTATTTGTTGTACATGATGAGTTTGAGATTATGGTATCATCTTTATCGATCACATGATCATTCACACCTAGAACAACATATTTCACACCATTGCTTTGTCCTTTAGCTGGAGCTGCAATAATTACCTTTTTAGCTCCGGCTTTATCTATATGTTGTTTAGCTTTTGCTTTTGTAACAAACTTTCCAGTAGCCTCGATCACTACATCAATATCCATCGATTTCCATGGTAATAGTGCAGGCTTTTTTTCATTCAACACTATAATCGGATGTCCATTCACATAGATATGTCCATCATCGTTAGACACTTCTCCTTTAAAGGTTTTATGCACTGAATCGTACTTGAATAAGTGAGCAGCGGACTTAGGGTCCATAAAATCATTTAGTGCAACCACTTCCATACGCTCATTTTGGATCAATTGTCTTAAAACAATCCGTCCAATCCTACCAAAACCATTTATAGCTACTCTGATCTTTTTCATAATTAACTTATTGCTTTGCAAATGTAAAAATATAATTAGGAATAAACACCATCCATGACAAGAATCAATTATACAGAAATTGGATGGTTTCAGATGTTAAAAAATGTAAAATTGAAAATCCCGAATGCATTAAATTTCTTACCTTTAGGCGCAGAAAACATAAAATTTTAATAAATATAAAATGGAAAATCTCAAGACGTATATTGAAGAGAACAAGGACAGAATGTTGGATGAATTATTTGGATTAATTCGTATTCCTTCAATCAGTTCAATTGCAGATCATAAACCTGATATGATCAAAGCTGCGGAATATTGGAAAGAAAGCATGTTAAGTGCAGGTTGCGATAAAGCAGAAGTTATGCCAACTGAAGGTAACCCAGTTGTTTATGGTGAGAAAATGATCGATCCAAATGCTCCTACAGTATTGGTTTATGCTCATTATGATGTAATGCCGGTTGACCCAATCGAATTATGGGACAATCCTCCATTCGAACCAACAATTATTGATGGTAAGATCTGGGCACGTGGTGCTGATGATGATAAAGGACAAGCTTTCATGCATGCAAAAGCTTTCGAATATATGGTTAAGAACGACTGCTTACCATGTAACGTAAAATTCATGATCGAAGGTGAAGAAGAAATTGGTTCTCCAAATATGGGTAAATGGTGTCAGGATAATAAAGATCTTCTTAAAGCTGATATCATTTTAGTTTCTGATACTTCGATGATCGCTCGCGACATTCCTTCAATCACTACTGGTTTAAGAGGTTTAGCATACTGGCAAGTTGAAGTTACCGGACCAAACAAAGATCTTCACTCAGGTTTATTTGGTGGTGCTGTTGCAAATCCAATCAATGTACTTGCTGAAATGATCACAAAAATGACTGATGAGAATGGTCATATTACCATTCCTGGTTTCTATGATGATGTTCTTGAAGTTACTCCTGAAGAAAGAGCAAAAATGGCTGAAGCTCCATTCGATGAGCCAGGTTACAAAGCAGCATTAGATGTAAAAGCTCTTAAAGGTGAAAAAGGATATTCTCCAAGTGAGCATACAGGAATTCGTCCAAGTTTTGATATTTGTGGTATTTGGGGTGGTTATACTGGCGAAGGTGCGAAAACAGTTCTTCCTTCAAAAGCATTTGCTAAAATTTCTAGCCGCTTAGTTCCTAATCAGGACAACCAAAAGATCATGGAGTTATTTAAAAAGCATTTCGAAGAGATCGCTCCTGATTATGTAAACGTTGAAGTAACTTGTCACCACGGTGGACAAGCTTATGTTTGCCCAATCGACATTCCTGCATACAAAGCAGCTGAGAAAGCTTACAATACGGTTTACAACAGAATGCCTGTTCCTGTAAGAAGTGGTGGTAGTATTCCAATTATCGCAACTTTCGAGAAAGAATTAGGATATAAATCTGTATTAATGGGATTCGGTTTAGAAAGTGATGCAATTCACTCTCCAAACGAAAACTATCCACTAGAGCAATTCTTCAATGGAATCGAAACAATCGTTCATTTCTATCAAGAGTATGCGGAAATCATGAAGTAAAAAACTTTAGATAAAGCAAAAGCCCCTCTCGAATTTCGGAAGGGGCTTTTTATTTAATAATCCATTACAACTTTTCGGATTTCATCTGTTCCACTTTCTATGAGAGAATAGAATGAATCCATAAATTCTGCGAAAGTACCTTCACCATACATGGTTTCATAATCTTTTACGAAACCAAGGTCTGAATCAAAGTAGGCCCAGTTATCAAAGGTCATAACAGCACAAACATCTCTCCCACTTCCGGTATTAAACGCAGCTTTATAGATTCCCCAGGAGTTTTTATATTTATTCTCCTTGAATACCTTCACCGCTTTAGCTAAAAGCTTATCCAATTCTTGTTGTTTACCTTGTTTAACATCCCAATAAATACAATGGATCATAGCTGAAGGCTCAGGATTCTCCGGCCAATAGCTAAGTTTATCAGCGCTTACCCAGTATTCTGTATTTCCATACTTCTTAACAAATTTATCGCCATGCTCCATCCAGGATTCGTAATTTTCACCTTTTGGCTTGGTATCAACGTCAGCAAACTTCATAGGACCAATCATCCATGAGTAAGCTCCTTGCATTTTACCCACACTTATTGCATGAATTGTCGCATTATGAGTTCCTTCAGGATGAAACATCTTTCTATGCTCTAATAAAGCTTTACCTAGATCCTGACCATGTCCTTTTTTAGGAATTATATAGGTAGTTTCCCAAACATGATAGGTATATTCTTCTTGCCCAAATGCAAATACTGCCATAATGAGCAAGCTTAATGTTAAAATCAGTTGTTTTTTCATCTTTTTTGATTTGGTTTGACAATATAAAGTGAGCCCAATATACTACTCTATTTAGATTAATTCCAAATTAAATATAAAAAACTAAATAAATTACTCACTAAATCTCAAGCAATTAGAGCCCAATACACATAAACACATCAAACTTCATTTTACAAATATTCGCCTAGAATTCTTACATTTATTATTCATTAAAAACTATGGATTCAGATCTTACCATCATCGGAGCGGGAGTTGTTGGATTAGCAATTGCAGCCAAGCTTTCTGAGCGATTCAAGAATGTTTTTGTGATCGAAAAACATCACTTATTCGGACAAGAAACCTCTAGTCGGAATAGTGAAGTAATTCATGCCGGCATTTATTATCCTAAAGGAAGTTTAAAAGCTAAACTTTGTGTGGAAGGCAAAAAAAAGCTTTATGAGTTTTGTGATGAATATGAGCTTCCCTATTCCAATTGTGGAAAAGTGATCGTTGCAACTTCTAAAGATGAAGAGCCTGCTTTAGATTTAATTCTGTGCAAGGCGAAGAATAATGGAGTTGATGATCTACGTTTTTTAAATCAGGATGAAATTGCAGAATTAGAACCGAATATAAAAGCCACAAAAGCTTTATTCTCTCCTTCAACTGGAATTATTGAATCACATTCGTTCATGAAACAATTGGAAACAATAGCTGTGAATAATGGAGTTCAAATGGTATATCATACAGAGGTTTTAGATCTTTCAAAGATCGACACTGGATATAACATTTTATTGAAAGAGGCGGATGGAACAAGTTTTTCATTTACTGCCAAAAGAGTGATAAATTCAGCTGGACTGGAATCAGATACTATATCTCGGCTTCTTGGAATTGATCGTCCTGAATTAAAACTTCATTTCTGTAAAGGTCAGTATTTCAGGATCAATCCACCTAAAAATAAACTATTGAACCGTTTAGTTTATCCGGTACCTGATCCCAATATGGTTGCTTTAGGTATTCATGTCACGGTTGATCTAAGCAAAGGAGTGAAATTAGGACCTGATGCAACATATTTAGACTCTAATGAATACGATTACAAAGTAGATCCTTTAAAACAAAAGGTTTTTCACGAATCTGTAAAACGATTTCTTCCATGGCTTGAATTTGATGATCTTAGTCCTGAAATGGCTGGCTTGAGGCCAAAGCTTCAAGGACTAGGAGATGAAGTAAGGGATTTTTATATCGAAGAAGAAACCGAAAAAGGGTTTCCTTCATTTGTGAATTTAATTGGGATCGAATCTCCAGGTTTGACAGCTTCACTAGCTATCGCTGATCATGTTAACAATCTATTAGAATGACCATATAAATCGACTAAAAAAACTTAACCCATGACCAAAAAATCAATACTACTCATTCTTCTAACAATACTTATTGTTTCTTCCGGATTTGCGCAGAAATCAGTCTTTACAAGACAAGATACTTTAAGAGGAAGTATCACTCCTGAGCGAGAATGGTGGGATCTGTCTTACTATCACCTGAGTGTAAAAGTGAATCCTTCAGATAGTAGTTTTCATGGAACGAATCTGGTTCAATACAAAGTTCTTAAAGCTCAACAATTAATGCAGATCGATCTCCAGCCACCTATGGAAATCACCAAAATAACACAAAATGGCAAAGAACTAAGATATGAACGCGATGGAAATGCATTCTTCATTTCCTTAGATGAATCGCAAGAGATCGGCAGTACAAATTCTATCCTTATTGAATATCATGGGAAACCACATATTAGCAAAAGGCCACCATGGGAAGGTGGAGTAACATGGAAGAAGGATAAAAATGGTTTTGATTTCATATCCACAGCTAACCAAGGTGATGGAGGGAGTCTATGGTGGCCAAGTAAAGACCATCCGTATGACGAACCAGATAGCATGCTGATCAGTATTAATATTCCAAATCCATTAATGAATGTATCGAATGGAAGGCTAAGGAAACATGAAGTTCATGAAGATGGAACAAACACATCACATTGGTTTGTCTCTAATCCAATAAACAATTACGGAGTTAACATAAATATTGGTAAGTATGCTCATTTTTCTGATGTATATAAAGGTGAAAAAGGAGACTTGGATTGTGACTATTGGGTTTTAGAATACAATGAAGAAATTGCAAAAGAACATTTTAAGCAGGCACATTTAATGCTTGAAGCTTTTGAACATTGGTTTGGCCCATACCCTTTTTATGAGGATGGATTTAAATTGGTTGAAGTGACTTATCCAGGTATGGAACATCAAAGTTCTGTGACCTATGGAAATGGTTATAAAAATGGATTCAGAGGCAGAGATGTTAGCAGAAGTGGTTATGGCGATCTCTTTGATTTTATCATCATTCATGAATCCGGGCATGAATGGTTTGCTAATAGTATTACCAATTGGGATGAAGCAGATATGTGGATCCACGAAAGCTTCATTGCTTATTCAGAGAACTTATATGTTGATTATTTCTGGGGTAAAGAGGCCAGTGCAGCTTATTGTCGCGGCACACGAATGAACATTCGAAATGATCGACCAATAATAGGAATATACAATGTTCGTTATGAAGGTTCCGGAGACATGTATTCGAAAGGTGCCAATATGCTTCACACCTTAAGACAAATGATCGATGATGATGAAAAGTGGAGACAGATCTTACGAGGATTAAACAAAGAATTCTATCATCAAACTGTTAAAACAGAACAAATTGAAGGATTTATTAGTAAAGAAACTGGATTTGATTTACAAACTTTCTTTGATCAATACTTACGAGATACCAGGATCCCGACATTTGAATATTCCTTAGTTGATGGAGTTTTATTCTACCGATGGACAAATTGTGTTAAGGGTTTCAAGATGAAAACAAAGGTTTATATCAATAATGAAATGCATTGGTTAGATCCAAGTCAAAGGTGGCAGCGTATAAAAGCAGAAGAGGCAATTAAGAAAGTAGAAGTAGATAAAGACTTCTATGTTGCTAGTTTTGAACTTACAGAGATAGTGAAATAAAAAAGGGACGACCTCTAAAAGGAGATCGTCCCGATATCATTTCTAGGAAGACATTCGCCTGCTGGCGGAAGTCATCCTTATATTATCTCTTAGCAAATTCAGCTTTACCTTCATCTAACCAGTTCACGAACTCGTCGATATCAAGATCAAAAGCTCTTGCTTCATTTAGGTTATTACCATCATGGTCAACTAACACATAATAAGGCTGAGCATTTAAACCATATTTCTCAATTTGGAAAGCCGTGTTTATCTTACCAATGGTTTTCTTTACTCTTCCATCAACTGTGATCCACTCCTCCTCAGGTAATTCTGTATTATCATCAGAATAAAGTGCAATAATAACGTAGTCTTCACTCAGACGTTTCAATACTTCTGGATCAGACCAAACGTTTTTCTCCATCACTTTACAATTAGTACAGAAATGACCTTTAAAATCAAGTAAAACAGGTTTGTTTAGTTTTCTAGCACATGCCATTCCCTGTTCATAGTCAAAGTAACCTTGTAGTCCATGAGGTAGTTTGAATTTATCTGCATGCTTAGGTTCTTCACAGATCTCAGACTTTACAGTAACTGCAGGTCCGCTCCCGGCATTTTTACCGATCATCTCAACTAAATTAAATGAAGATTCTGTAGGAAGGAATCCTGAAACTGCTTTCAATGGAGCACCGATCAAACCAGGTAATAAATAGATCACAAAAGTGAATGTAGCTATGATCAATGCAAGTCTAGGAACGCTAATATGATTTACAGGACTATCATGAGAGAACTTGATCTTTCCTAATAAATACAATCCCATCAATGTAAATAAAACGATCCATAAAGCAATGAAGAATTCTCTGCTAAGATCCCATCCTAATACTTGATTTGGCACCAATAAGAATTTTGTTCCTAAAGCAAGGATCACAAAACCTAAAACAACTTTTACTGAATTCAACCAACCACCCGATTGTGGAAGCTTACTTAATAAACTTGGGAAGAATGCAAGGAAAGTGAAAAGGATCGCAAATGCTAATGAGAAGCCGAACATACCAACAATTGGTTGCAATAAACTACCTGTAGCAGCCTCTACTAAAATACCACCTACGAAAGGAGCAGTACAAGAGAATGAAACGAGAACAAGTGTTAATGCCATGAAGAATGCTCCAATTACTCCACCTTTATCAACTTGCTTATCAGATTTATTAGTTAATGAGGCAGGTAATACTAATTCAAACATACCAAAGAATGAAGCAGCGAAGAATGCAAATAATAAAAAGAACACAGAATTTGTGATCCAGTGAGCACTTACATTTTTGATCGCATCAGCACCGAATAATACGGTTACTAGAACACCTATTAATGTATAGATTGCAATAATTGAGAATCCGAATACCAGTGCATTTATTCTAGCTTTCACTTTACTTCCACCACTTGAATTCATGAAGAAAGTTACAGTCATTGGGATCATCGGATAAACACAAGGTGTTAATAATCCAAGTAAACCTGCTGCAAATGCAATAAAGAAGAAAGCGATCAATGAGCTATCAGACTCATTGTCTGTTGATTTGGATTCAACTGGTTTTTCTGCAGCTACTTCCTTTTTCACTTCTCCCAATTGGAATTTGAATTCCTGTTCTGAAGGAGGAAGACAGCGCATATCATCGCAGCTCATAAACTCGATATAACCTTTAATTACTGCTGATGAACCTTTTTTGATCTTTACTTTTTGAGTAAAAATTGCTTCGTCTGAGAAGTATCTGATCATCATATCGAAATTTGGATCAAATTTCTCTTCTGATTCTGTCTCAACAACTATACCTATCAATTCAACTGCTGGATTCTCATCAAATACAAACAATGTTGCTGGAGGCTGCATCTCTATCTTTTGAGAATATAAATGCCATTGCTGGTCGATCGTGGCAGTAAAAATCAATTCATACTCCTGATTACCCAGATCCTTCTTACTGAAGCTCCATGTAACAGGCTCTAAAATTTGTGCAATACTCGCTACACTTATTAATAGTACAACGATCAAGCTGGAAATCTTTTTCATCTGATTTAAATTTTTCATTTTCCTAAATGAAGAAATAAAAAATTTCTGCTCATTCAGGAATTCGGATAAAATATTTAATTAATGTTTAGGTATAATACTAATTAAATATTTATATCCTCATTTCATACTAATCTAATTATGCGTTTCAATTTTCAAGTCCACAAATGTAAGATAAAGAATAGAGAAATCTAAATAAGATGATTTGTCTTATCGACGAAACTCACATCTAGACTACCTATAAATATCTGATTTAAAGTATATTTAACACTTCAAAAGTAAGGCCTGAAGGTAAAAGAATCGATTAATTAACTAATCTTTAACAAATTCAATTTGAAGCATTTCGGAGGTCTCCGGACGGATTCTGAAGCGGTTATCAATTTGATATCCAATCACCCATATAATATCTTCTCCTGAACAAAGAACATAAGCATTCTCTTTCTCAAAGAGATTTACTTTTTTATCAATGAAGAAGTCGCTTACTTTCTTTTTGTAGGTACAGCCAAGTGGATAAAATTTATCACCATTCTTCCATTTTCTCAATTGTAAAGGGAAAGAGATCTGAGATGAGTCGAATTGAACAAGATCAGGAGATCTTGAAATTCTAAAATCACTCGTTTTTCTGATCTTTTTAAGTTTTAGTTTGATAGGTGCCGTAATTTCATCCAAACCGAGTGAAAGAGTTTCATTTTTTGGAACTTCCGATATCATCCTAATGATCAGGCTATCTCTATCTTTAAGCAATTCATGGCTTTCAGAGCGAAACTTCTTTCCTGCAATTCCCTCAATATTGGTAAGAATATCTTCACATTGTGAAAAGCTGAACCCAAAATCTTTCAATAGTTCATAAAGGTATGTTGAGATCGGATCGAATTCTTGCAGCTTGGGAATGGAGATGGTCCAGTACTTGCCTTCTTTAACAAGGAGTTCATTTTTCACTTGCTGGATTTGCTTTTGATAAATGAGTTCAGCATCTCGGAATCTAAGAATATTATCATGAATAGTTTCGATCGATCCACTTTTCATTTCCTCCAGAATAGGTACCAGTTGATGCCTGATCTTGTTTCGAAGATATTTATCAGATGCATTTGAAGAATCTTCCCTGAACTTAATTGAATGTTCAAGCACATACTTTTCAATGTGATCGCGAGAGAATTCAAGCATAGGACGAATTAGGTTCTTTTGTTTCGGTAAGATCCCATGTAAGCCGGCAATACCTGTTCCTCTTAATAAATTAATCAAAAGTGTTTCTACCTGATCATCCTTATGATGAGCTGTAGCAATAAATTTATAAGTATTCTCTTTTAAAATCTTTTCAAACCATTCATAGCGAAGATCCCTTGCCGCCATTTGGGTAGAGATCTTTCGTTCTTCAGCGATCTTTGCTGTTTCAAAGTCGATGGTATGAAAGTTAACATCGAGTTTATCAGCTAAAGCTTTTACAAAATTCTGATCTCCATCTGATTCATCTCCTCGAAGTTTGAAATTACAATGAGCAATTCCGAATTTGAATCCCGCTTTATTAAACAACTCACACATTACCACAGAATC
>PARP01000039.1 GCA_002711565.1 Bacteroidota bacterium | reverse complement strand
TAACTGCTGCTGGTGGTTTTAAATTTACCACAGGCCCTAATTGGGATGTAAATTATGGAGATAGTGGTGCAGATGGCACTTTGGATTCAGGTGGTGATAATATCTCAGTAGCTGAAGATGGGTTCTATAAAATTAATGTTAACTTAGGAACTTTGACATATACACTTACTAAAACTACCTGGGGTGTAATAGGATCAGCAACAGCAAACGGCTGGGATTCTGATCAAGATTTGACTTATGATGAAACCTCTGGTCTTTGGACAGCAGTACTAGACCTTGGTATAGGTGAAATTAAATTTAGAGCCAATGATGGATGGGATCTGAATTATGGCGATACAGGTGCGAATGGTATTCTGACTGAAGGAGGTGATAATATTGCTATCGCTACCCCAGGAAGTTATATTGTGACCCTTCAATTAGGTGCACCTGATTATACGTACTCTATCGTTAGAGGAAGCTTTGATGGTCGTGAAATGTTCCATATGGATGGTCAATCACTTGAAATTACAGATATTCATGAATTTACTGAAGGATACGCAATTACTAAATTTAAAAATATCACTTCTACAGGTGCAACAGGATCTGATTTAACATTCCCTGATACCGACTGGCCAGTATTCCGTCTTGCAGATGCTTACTTAATGTATGCAGAAGCCGTTTTAAGAGGTGGTGCAGGTGGTGATGCGGGAACAGCCCTGGATTATGTTAATAATCTCTTAGAACGTGCGTACGGGGATGATTCAGGTAATATTTCCGTAGGGGAGCTAACCCTTGAATTTATTCTTGATGAAAGAGCACGTGAATTATACTGGGAAGGTCATCGCCGTACTGATTTGATAAGATTCGGACAATTTAGTGATGGTTCGTACATCTGGCCATGGAAAGGTGGTATTGCCGATGGTCGTTCAACTTCTGGTTACTTGGATATTTTCCCAATTCCTTCTACCGATATGGGTGCAAATCCAAACTTAACACAAAATCCTGGTTATTAATTTAAAATCTAAGAACAATGAAAAAAATCACATATATTTTATTAATGGTTTTCGGATTAGTAGCCTTGTACTCATGCCAAAAGGCTGCTAAAGATCCGGTAATTGGTACATTTGATAAACCCGTTATGCAAAGTCCTGCTACAGGAGATGCTTATGTTTTAACTGAGGATAATGCTTCACAAACATTCGAAACCTTTAGCTGGAGCGCTGCAGATTTCGGATATAATGCCGCAGTGAGTTATATTCTACAGTTTGACCGCGATGGGAACGGATTTGCCGAAGCAAAATCACTTGCAACTACAACTCAACTTGAAGTTGAGCTAACTGTAGGTGAATTGAATAATGTATTATTGTCGGCAGAATATCTATCAGATGTTGCCTCTGATGTAGAATTCCGTATCATGGGTGAGGTAAGCGACAATACCCCAAATGTGTTTTCAAAGCCTATCACTCTAACAATTACTCCTTTTGAGATGATTGTTGATTATCCTAAGATCTATGTTCCTGGTTCACATCAAGGATGGGCACCAGATAATCCAAATACATTTCTTGCTTCCAAGAAAAGCGATGATAAGTATGAAGGATATATCAATTTCCCTGATGATAATGCAGAATTCAAATTTACACCAGAACCTAACTGGGATAATGACTGGGGTGATGATGGATTTGACGGTACACTTGATGCTAAAGGAGCAAACATTCCAATGGCCGTAGCTGGTTATTATAAAATGAATGTTGATATTAATGCGCTTACTTATACCGTATTAAAAACAGAATGGGGATTGATCGGTTCTGCAACTCCTAATGGTTGGGACTCTGATCAGGATATGACTTATGATGCAACAAATGACGTGTGGACGATCACATTGGATCTTGTTGATGGTGAGATCAAATTCAGAGCCAACGATGATTGGGGATTGAATTACGGTGATACAGGTGGAGATAAAAAATTGGAAGAAGGTGGAGATAATATTCCTGTAACAGCAGGAAATTATACCATTACTCTTGACCTTGGCGTACCTCCAATTTATAGATATACCATAGTTAAGAATTAATGATTTATTTGGTTGTTAAAAAAGAGCATAAGCTATTTATGCTCTTTTTTTCAATTCATTTAACGATTAATGACTTCCTCTAAGAACATATTTAAAGTTTTGGTCGCTGTGCTATTCCTTATGGTCAATAGTGGCTTAAATCACTCCGTATTGGCTCAGAATACAATTCTGCAAGGCTTTTATTGGGATGTGCCGGTTGATGATCAGGCAAAGAATGGATCTTGGTATGATTCCATTTCTGTAAAATTGGATCATTTTCAAGATCTCGGAATAGAAGCTATATGGATGCCACCTCCTTCAAAAGGAAATTGGGGGATCTATGATAGCGGATATGGCGTATATGATCATTATGATCTGGGTAATTATGATCAGATAGGCACAACTGAAACCAGATATGGCTCTTTTAAAGAACTCAAAGCATTAATTAGTAATGCAAAACAAAGAAATATCGGAATCATAGCTGATATTGTTCTAAATCATATGTATTCCTATCAAACGAAAGATCTGGAATACAATCCGATTCTAGCTTACTCACCAAGAATATATCCAAGTTACCCTGCTAATGATATTGTTTGGGAATTTCAATCTATCAATACTGAAGAAACCTCAATTAGCATATCTGCTGCTTCAAAGGATGAAAGAATTAACTGGGATGGGTATATTATGATCAGATTATCAGAGTCTGCTGATCAATATTTGGATTACAATAATGCGGAGTCATTTGTGGGTAATAATTCATATCTAGACAAAGAGAAAACTTATATTTCTAAGGTTTCTGAAATGGGTGGAGTTTCATTCAATATAAATCTTAAATCAAATAAGAAATATTATGTTAAAGTTCAGTTGTTAAATAAAAAAGAGATCTCTTATTCTTTCGCGGATCAACAAAACTATATTAGAGTTTATCCATTTAGCACTATAAAACCATTAACATATACCTCAATTAGTTCAAAAGCTTCAACATTAAAAGATGTTTCTTGGAATTATGAGTCATTTCACCCGAGTTCAAATAAAGATCTTGCCATTATGATCGATAATGAACTCACTCCAAATGCAAAGATCTTTGGTCATGATTTTGACCATTCTTATCATACAACAAAAAAGCAATTAACTGATTGGGGAATATGGATGATCGATTCCATCGGTTATTCCGGAGTAAGGTTGGATTTCGTTCAGGGAATAGATCGTCAATTTATCTCAAACTGGATCTATGATGTAGTGCAGATGAATGATAAACCATTATTTCTGGTTGCCGAATACTTCTCAGAGAACAAAGACCTGCTTTATGAATGGCTTTCAAATGTTAAGAGACTTTCTGGTAAGCATGATATGAAGATCTTTGATTTTCCGCTAAAATTTGAACTTACTCAGATGTGTAATAGCAATGCGGATTATGATATGAGACGATTACAAACTGCAGGAATGAGTTTGGACCCAAACTATATGGTTAAGCGAAGAAATGTCGTTACATTCATCGAAAATCATGATACAGGTAAAGAACATGATAAATGGCTCACAGAAAACTGGACCATGGCTTATGCTTTTACTCTAATGTTCCCAGCCTCTACTTGCGTTTATTATAACCACCTATATCAAACTCCTTATTTGGATATGTCAGATCATTCTAAAAAGGTGAATATCCCTACCTCAGTTAAGAATGATCTTGAAAAGCTTTTAAAGATTAGAGCTGATTATATTGAAGATGCAGAGTATATCGTACTCTCAGATAAAAAAGAGATTTTTAAAGACATTTATGTTGCTTGTGTTAAAACTTCAAGTGACAGCACATTGTTCTTGGTGTTGAATAATTCCGGAGAAATGAAGGAATTTACAATCAATTCATCATTAATGAGCAATTCCAATACAAAACAAATTGTTCTGAAAGATATCTTTGGGACAAATAAGAATGAAATTATCGTTGATGGTTCAGGTGAAGCTACTTTTAATGTAAACGAAAGTAAAGTGTCGATCTGGATAGATCAAACAACTAAAAACTATGAAGAAGGTATTATTGATAACATTGCTAATCCTGGGATTAGTCTCTAGTAAAGCACAGGTTGTAACTACAGATCCTGCTATTCCTACTGATAATGCATCAGTAACGATCTATTTCCATGCAGATAGAGGGAATCAGGGCTTAATGGGGTTTACAGGGACTGTTTATGCGCATCTTGGAGTTATTACTGATAAAAGCACAAGTCCTACGGATTGGAAATATGTGAAAACGGAATGGGATGAGAATATAGCTGCGAACACTCTGACAAGAGAAAATACTAACCTGTATTCACTTGTATTAGGCCCAAGCATCAGAGATTATTTTGGAGTTCCTACTCAGGATACGATCAAACAGATCGCTTTCGTGTTCAGAAATAGTGGTGGAACTCAAACAGGAAGAAGTGCTGATGGTAGCGATATCTTCACTGATGTTTTCAAAGCAGGGATAAACGTAAGCATTTCTTCTCCACAAGATAATCTGATCATTCAATCGGGTGGAAAGGTTGACATTATAGCTAACTCATCAAATGCAGATAGCATGATCGTTTATGTTGATGACAATGTAATACATCGTAACAATACTGCTACTCTGGATATCGATCATACTGAAAATTCAATTGGAACACATAAGATCAAGGTGATCGCTAAGAATTCTACTGAGCAAAAAGCGGATTCTGTTTACTTTACAGTGAGAGGTACAGCAAACGTTTCAGCTTTGCCTACTGGATGGCAAAATGGGATAAACTATATTACTGCAGATTCAGTGGGCTTAGTTTTGCTCGCTCCTAACAAAGATTATGTTTATGTAATTGGTGATTTCAATGATTGGACTCCGGTACAAAAGCATTTCATGAATAAAACTCCTGATGGAGAGCAATTCTGGATCGGAATAGGTGATCTTGTAGACAATAAAGAATACATTTTTCAATATTTCATTGACGGTGAAATTAGAATCGCCGATCCATTTGCTGAAAAACTTAGTGATCCTAATGATGTTAATATCGATAATGCAACTTATCCAAATCTGATCGCATACCCAACTGGTAAAACTTCAAATATTGCATCTGTTTTACAAACTAATCAAACAGATTATCAATGGCAGGTAACTAATTTCGTTGCACCTCCAAAAGAAGACCTAGTAATTTATGAACTTTTGGTTCGCGATTTTATCGGAGCTCATAACTATGAAACATTAATTGATACCATCGATTATTTAGATAGACTTGGTGTGAACGCAATTGAATTAATGCCGGTTAATGAATTTGAAAATAACGAAAGCTGGGGTTATAATACCTCTTTCCATTTTGCTCCGGATAAATATTATGGAACAAAAAACAAACTGAAAGAGTTTATCGATACGTGCCATCAGAGAGGTATAGCTGTGATCTTGGATATGGTGCTGAATCATACTTATGGTCAGTCGCCTTTGGTGAGAATGTATTATAATTCAAATACTTATAAGCCAACACCTGAAAACCCTTGGTTTAATGTTGACTCTCCTAATGATGTTTTTTCCTGGGGTAACGATTTCGATCATGAAAGTGATTACACAAAAACATATGTTGATAGTGTAAATGCATACTGGATCAATGAGTATAAAGTTGATGGATTCAGATTTGACTTTACGAAAGGATTTACAAATACTCCGGGCGATGGTGGCTCTTACGATGCTGCTAGAATTGGTATTCTGAAAAGAATGGCCGACAAAATTTGGGAAGAGAAAAGTAATGCATACGTAATTCTCGAGCATTTTACTCAGAATAATGAGGAGAAAGAATTAGCAGATTATGGCATGATGATTTGGGGTAACTTAAATCATAATTATTCAGAAGCTGCAATGGGTTTCAATGATGGCGGAAAATCTAATTTCTCATGGGGATCTTATAAATCGAGAGGATGGTTGAATCCAAACTTGGTGACTTATATGGAAAGTCACGATGAAGAACGCATTATGTATAAGGTTACAAATTTTGGAAATTCCGGAACAAACTATAATACACGAACTTCAGCAACTGGTTTAAGAAGACTGGAACTAAATGCAGCATTTTTCTTTACGATCCCGGGGCCGAAAATGATATGGCAATTTGGTGAGTTGGGTTATGATATCTCAATTGATGATCCATGCAGAGTTTGTAATAAACCAATTCGCTGGGATATGAACTTTTCACAAAGCCGAAAACGAGTTTATGATGTTTATAAAGAATTGATCGATCTCAAAAAACAATTTAACGTATTTAGAACAACTGATTTTACTTTAAATGTCTCAGATGCAATGAAGTCAATTCATTTGTTTCATGCAGATATGAATGTAGTTGTACTTGGAAACTTTGGTGTTGAAGAAGGGCAAATCGATCCGAACTTTGCGTCAACCGGAGATTGGTATGAGTATTTTTCAGGTGACACTTTGGATGTATCTGATACAAATGCTGAGTTAATGCTTGATCCAGGAGAATACAGAATTTATTCAACTCAAAAATTGGGCGAATCCAGATTTACAGGAATTGATGATCTTCCAATAGTACAAACCAAAGTTTTTGATGTTTATCCGAATCCGGCTGATCGCAATTTGTTTTTCAATCTTTCCTCTATCGATGAAGATCTTGAAGAACTAATGATCCTAAATTCAAATGGACAAGTTGTCGAAGTTGTTGATATGAGTTCAATCAGTAAATTCTCACCATATCCATTGAGTTTAGAGTCATATAATTCGGGTTTATACTTTTTTAAATTGATATCTGAACATAGAATTTATACAGGAAAATTCCTGAAGAGATAAAAAAAAAGCCCCGATTTTGATCGGGGCTTTTTTTTATTTAGTTGCATAGACCAAGAATTCCCAGGGATCCAAAGTAAATTTGTCATTTTGTTCAAACTGATCTCCATTAAATACTTCATATAAAGTATATGTTGTTTTGAAATCATTCAATTCAAATTCAATTTCTTTATCAGACATATTCAATATTGAAACTACTTGCTGACCATCTTTAATTCTGCTGTAAGCATAAATACTAGCATCATCAGATGTAACAATTTTCTCCATTTTTCCACCAAAATCACCATTCCATAAAGCTTTGTTTTCTTTCTTAAGGTGTAAAAGTTTGGTATATAGTTCGGTAATATCGCATTCTTTCCACTCGATCTGATCTTTTTCAAAGAATTCCAGATCTTTATCAAGGCATGCTTCTTGACCACTATAGATCAATGGCATTCCAGAAGCAGTCAGCGTGAAGACTGCCATCACCTCTTTGGCTGGTCCTAAACGTTTTACGGCATTTCCTTTCCAGCTATTTTCATCATGATTGGATGTGAAATTCATGCGATATGCATCTGATGGGTACTCCTCTAAATCTTTAAGTAGTTTATTATCAATATCTTCAAGAGTTTTTTCTCCTGTAACTATCTCATTTAATATAAAGTGCATGTCCCAGGCATATGACATATCGAATGCATAATTGTGATGTTCAGGAACATTTGCTTCTGCAAGCATAAAAACATGTTTGTGTTTCATGAGTGCAGATGTTGCATCTTCCCAAAATTCTGTAGGAACCATTCCGGCAACATCACATCTGTATCCATCGATATTAGTTTCAACAACCCAGTATTCAAGAGCATCGATCATTGCTTTTCTCAATTCCTGGTTTTCATAAGTAAAGCCGGCAACATCCGACCAATCAGCAACCGGTGAAATAATGTTTCCGGTAGAATCTTTTAAATACCACTCCGGATTCGACTCGATCCAAGGATGATCCCATGCAGAATGATTGGCAACCCAATCAAGAATAATATGCATATCCAGATCATGAACTTTTTTAACGAGATTTTTAAAATCTTCCAAAGTTCCGAATTCAGGATTTACAGCCTTATAATCTTTAACCGCATAATAACTGCCTAAAGTTCCTTTTCGGTTTTTTTCTCCAATTGGCTGAATTGGCATGAGCCATAAAATATCAACACCCATTTTTTTCAGTCGAGGAAGATGATCTGCAAATGCATTCAAAGTTCCTTCCGGAGTATACTGCCTGATATTTACCTCATAGATGTTTGAATTTTTGCTCCACTCTACGTGTTTTTGCACTTTTTCTGAGCAACACGATTTTTCTTCTTTTTTTACTTCAGATTTACATGCGATCATTAAGAAAAATGATAGCAAGATCGTAAGTGAAAAGAGTAGTTTTTTTGTCTTCATTTTGTGTTTCATTTAAGGTTGAAAATTTAGGTTTTTTTTACTGTTGAAAATGGGTGTTTTTTATTCGTGAAAAAAGGAAGAAAAAACAGCATTTTTTGGACCACTTTTAAAGTCTTTATTTTGATGTGTTTTCAATGCACTTTTAGTAATCTGTTAAATTACGAAAAATAATTGATAAACAGATTGTTAACAAGTCAAAAAAATGTTAAATATCAACAAAAAAAGCAATCAAAAATGAGGTTTATTGGTATCAAATTTTGTATCTTTGAGTTATGGTGAAAAGTGTATAAAATCTGACCTTTTTTGGATGAAAAATCATGCTGATTTTTAAGACTTAAATCGTCAAGTTTTTAATGCATTTTTTTAGTATAAAAAATACCTGATCATATGCAAAAAAGAAAGTTAAGTTTTTGGCAAATTTGGAACATGAGTTTCGGGTTTCTTGGAGTTCAAATGGGCTTCGCATTACAGAATGCAAATGCTAGTAGAATACTCCAGATTTTCGGTGCTGATGTACATGAATTAGGATGGTTCTGGTTGGTTGCTCCATTAACAGGCTTGATCGTTCAACCTATTGTTGGGCATTATAGTGATAGAACCTGGACAAGATTGGGACGAAGAAGACCTTACTTTTTGACCGGTGCTTTACTTGCATCTTTGGGCTTGGTCTTAATGCCAAATGCAGATATGTTCACTGCATTTATGCCTGCTTTATGGGTCGGTGCAGGGATGTTAATGATCATGGATGCTTCTTTCAATGTTGCCATGGAGCCTTTCAGGGCACTAGTTGCAGACATGCTTCCATCCGACCAAAGAACACTTGGTTTCAGTATTCAAACGGTATTGATCGGGATAGGTGCTGTTGTAGGATCATGGCTTCCTTATGCTTTAAGTAACTGGTTTGGAGTAGTTAATGAGGCTACGGAAGGAAGTGTTCCAACAAATTTATTGTTGTCATTTATTATTGGAGCAGCGGTATTAGTGGTTAGTATTTTAGTAACAGTTATAGGTACTAAAGAATATACACCTGAAGAATTAAAAGCATTTTCATCTGAAGAAGATGCTGAAGAGGAATCAAGTAGTTTGTTAAATATATTTTCTGATTTTAAAAAGATGCCATTGACAATGAGACAGTTGAGTGGTGTTCAATTCTTCTCATGGTTTGCCCTATTTGGCATGTGGGTTTTTACAACACCCGCGATTGCGCATCATATTTATGGCCTGGATGTTTCAGATACTCATAGTGATCTATATGCAAAAGCCGGCGATTGGGTTGGTGTGATCTTCGGAGTTTATAACGGAATTGCAGCAATTTTCGCATTCTTTTTACCTGCTATTGCTTATAAGATCGGTCGGAAAATGACTCACTCGGTTTCGCTTGTGATCGGGGGTCTTGGTATGATTTCCATGTACTTTATGCCAGATCCAAATTGGTTGATCTTATCAATGGTTGGAGTTGGTGTTGCATGGGCAAGTATACTTGCTATGCCGTATGCAATTTTGGCTGGTTCGATCCCTGCTAAGAAGATGGGAGTTTATATGGGGATATTTAATTTCTTTATTGTTATACCTCAGATAATCAATGCATTAATAGGTGGTCCAATCGTGAAATATCTTTATGGCGGAAATCCAATTTATGCAATTGTAACCAGTGGAGTTTCTCTAATAATTGCTGCAATATTAGTCTCTAGAGTTAAGGATGTTGATGATAAAATAAAAGCATAAGATGAAGAAGATTGGATTGATATTCGATTTGGATGGGGTGATTGTTGATACAGCAATTTATCATTATAAAGCATGGAAAACGATAGCTGATGAGCTTGGTTTTGATTTTAGTCTGCTGCAAAATGAACAACTAAAAGGTGTTAGTAGAATGGAATCTCTTGATCGATTATTAGGATTTGGAGGAATTAAGAATTTAACAGATGAAGAGAAACTAAAGCTGGCAGAACGCAAAAACAAGTTGTATGTAAGTTTTATCTCGAAGCTTACACCTGAAGCCGTGCTTCCTGGTGTTGATCAATTCATGAATTCGCTAGCCTTTGAAAATGTGGGTGTTGCATTGGGTTCAGCTAGTAAAAATGCAATGACGATCCTAAAACAAATTGAATACATTGATGTATTCAATGCCGTGATCGATGGAACAAAAGTAAAGCGATCAAAACCTGATCCTGAAGTGTTTCTTAAGGCTGCAGCAGAGCTTGATATTGATGCAGAAAATTGTATCGTTTTTGAAGATGCTGAAGCAGGAATTAAAGCTGCAAAACTTGCAGGAATGAAAGCGATAGGAGTAGGAGATGAACAAATATTAAAGGAAGCAAATTTAATTATTCCAGGTTTCGAAAACTTCGATTTTGAGACTTGTAAAAGACAATTCAATCTTTAAAATATAGAAGGAATCATTCAAAATAGAAAGTAATATAGAATGAAAAAATATTATAAAAGCGACGACTGGTGTATCATTGAAGAAGGATTCTCAGCAGCTGATCATTTAGCTTCAGAAAGTGCTTTTTCACTTGGTAATGAATACTTTGGACAACGTGCAAACTTTGAGGAATTCTATAGTGGTGAGAGTTTGCAAGGTAGTTATATCGGTGGAGTTTATTATCCTGATAAAACAAAAGTCGGTTGGTGGAAGAATGGTTATCCAGACTATTTTGCAAAGATCCTGAATGCACCAAATTGGATTGGTGTTCACATTAAAGTGAATGGTCAAATGCTCGATCTGAATACACTTAAAACTGAAAATTTTCAACGAGTATTGAACATGAAAGAAGGATATCTTGATCGTTCTTTTACTGCAGAATTCGAAAATGGAAATAAGGTTCAGGNGAAAGCTCAACGCTTTTTGAGCTTAGTAGATCGGGAATGTGGATTTATAAAGTATCAGATCAAATGCTTAAACTTTGATGGTAAAGTAGAAATTTTACCTCTTATTGATGCCGATGTAATCAATAAGGAGGCAAATTATGAGAAGCATCTTTGGAATGTCAAGCAATTGATAAATAGCACTAAACGCGCTCATGTTATAACAAAATCGAAAAAGCTCGACTTTGAAGTTTGCACATCAATGGCATATAGTGTTCACGTGAATAAAGAACTCGTGAATGATGAAGCTACTGAAGTAATCTCAGAGAAATCTATAGGACAGCAATTAGTTTTGGATTGTAAATCTGGTGATCTAATTGATGTATATAAATATGCAACGGTTGTTAATTCGATGAATTATAAAGCTGAAGAACTGATTCAGCACGCCCAAAACAATCTGGATCTTGTTTGCTCAAAAGGATTCGATAAATGCTTTAAAGAGCATTCTTTAGCTTGGACCGAACGTTGGTCGGAATGCGATATTAAGGTTGAAGGTGATCAGGAATCTCAACAAGCTATTCGCTTCAATATATTTCAGCTATTACAAACTTATGCTGGACATGATCACAGATTGAATGTTGGTCCTAAAGGGTTTACAGGTGAAAAATATGGTGGTGGAGCTTATTGGGATACCGAAGCTTTCTGTATGCCATTCTATCTGGGAACAAGTGATCCTTCAGTAGCAAGAAACTTGCTTCTATATCGATATCATCATCTGGAAAATGCTAAAAAGAATGCTCAGAAATTAGGATTTAATAATGGAGCAGCTCTTTATCCTATGGTGACAATGAATGGTGAAGAATGTCACAATGAATGGGAGATCACCTTCGAAGAGATCCATAGAAATGGAGCAATAGCTTATGCTATTTACAACTATGTAAACTATACCGGTGATCAGCAATATTTAGTAGACTATGGACTTGAAGTTCTTGTTGCGATAAGTCGATTCTGGGCTCAAAGATTTAATTTCTCAGAAGCTAGAAAGCAATATGTAATGCTCGGTGTTACAGGTCCTAATGAATATGAGAATAACGTCAACAATAATTGGTATACAAGTAAGATCGCGCAATGGTGTATGGTGAATACATCTGAGCTGATCAAGTTCTTTAAAGATGAGAATTTGACAGAAACTAATGAAATGCTCGCCAATGCAAACTTCAATTTTGATGAAGAATTGGCAACATGGGATAAGATAGCATCAAATATATATTTCCCAACTGATAAGAATGAAGGTGTTTTCCTTCAGCAAGACGGATTTCTTGATAAAGATCTACGAACGGTTGATACATTATCTGCAAGTGAACGTCCATTAAATCAACATTGGTCATGGGATCGAATTCTTCGTTCATGCTTCATTAAACAAGCAGATGTTTTACAGGGAATTTACTTCCTGGAAGATCAATTTGATCTTGAAACCATACGTAAGAATTTTGACTTCTATGAGCCTATGACTGTTCATGAGTCGTCACTATCTCCTTCTTTACATGCTGTAATAGGCTGTAAATTAGGATATACAGAAAAAGCTTATGATATGTTCCTTAGGTCGGCTAGATATGATCTTGATGATTACAATAATGAATTGGCAGCAGGATGTCATATTACAAGTATGGCAGGAACATGGCTATCTGTGATCGAAGGATTTGGAGGAAGACGTGTTCGTAATGGCCAGCTTGCATTAAGTCCTTGCATTCCTAAAGCATGGAAATCTTATGAGTTTAAGATCACATTCAGAGAGCAATGTTTAAATGTTAAAGTAAATCATAAAGAAGTAATTCTGGAGAACATATCCTCTCAAGAAATGAAAGTAGAGCTTTATGATGATCTATATTCACTTGACGCTCGTTCGACAAGCACTTTCTCAATCAAGTAAAACTTGATAATTGCATATTTTTCAGGCTGATTAATTGCTTATTTTTGCAATTAAAGAGCTTGAATTATGCATAGAAATATCTTCTTTTTCATTAGTCTGTTACTGATTGCTTCAGCATGTCAGACAAAACAACCTAAACTTACTGAAGTAGCTTTTCAAGGAGCTGCACAAGGTACTTACTATATGGTCAAATATTATGATGTGGAGGCCAGAAACCTTCAGTCAGAAGTTGATTCCATACTGAAAGCATTTGATCAATCCCTATCGCTTTGGGTTTCAGGTTCAGTGATCTCAAAAGTGAATCGTAAAGAAGAGGTGATGTTGGATGAGCACTTTGTGAAAAATCTAGAAATCTCAAATAAGATAGCACAGGAAACCAATGGTGCTTTCGATTATACATTAGGTCCGTTGATCGAGGCCTGTGGGTTTGGATTTAAAGAGAAGATCCCGTTAACTCAGGATAAAGTTGATAGTATGAAGGCATTTGTGGGCTACTCTAAAGTAGATGTAGTGCATAATAGAATTCAGTTTGATGATCCAAGAATGGAAGTGAATTTTAATGCTGTGGCGCAAGGATACTCGGTTGATCTTATCGGCGAATTCCTAAGATCAAAAGGTATTGAGAATTATTTGGTGCATATTGGAGGTGAGATTCTAACTAGCGGTTATAAGCCAGGAGACGTTGAATGGGTAGTTGGGATCCAGAAGCCTACAGATGATGCTGAAGGAGCGATAGAAGCACAGGTAAGGGTAAATCTTACAAATAAAGCATTTGTCACTTCAGGAAGCTATAGAAAGTATTATGAGGTAGATGGAAAGAGGTACTCACATATTATCGACGCTCAAACTGGTTATCCTGTAACCCATCAATTATTAAGTGTAACTGTACTTGCAAATACATGCGCTGAAGCTGATGCTTATGCCACTGCATTTATGGTGATGGGAATGGACAAAGCCAAAGAAATGCTAAAAGATCGTCAGGATCTTGAAGCCTTCTTTATTTATGATGAAAATGGTGAGTTTAAATATGAATATACAGAAGGATTAGGCTCTCTTATAAAGGACTAATTGTTCTTGCAAGCTTCATTGCTTGCCTTGCCACATGTACATCCTATGCGATTTCCATCGGCATCAACACTGCTGCATTGCTTTTTGAATTCGCCACCTTTCTTCATGAACATCTTGATCGCGATTGCTGCAACTGCAAATGCGACAAGAACTACCGTAACAATGATCAGTTTTACTATCATAATCTAATTTTTTACAAAGGTACAATCAATTGTTAAACCTCTGATATCAAGTTATTATTTGTAAAATTTTCTAAATAATTAAATGGATTGCTTTCTGAATTCAGCGCATAGAATAGCTGTAGCTAATGCCGCATTTAGTGATTCAGCTTGATCGGATTTATTGATCGCAAAGCTTGGGATCTTTACTTTTTGGTCAATAAATGTCTGGACCTCTTTACTTATACCTTTCGACTCATTACCAATAATGAGGAATGCGTTTAGATCAAGTTTTTTTTTAAAAATATCTTCACCATCTAATAAGCTCCCATATACCGGTAATGCTTTGTTCTGCTGAAGAAGATCACTTAGCTCAGTATAATGAACCTTAACTCTGGCAAATGAACCCATCGTAGATTGGATGACCTTTGGATTGTATAAACTCACAGTGTCTTTTGAGCAATAAATATTCTCAATTCCAAACCAATCTGCTGTTCTGATGATGGAGCCCAAATTACCTGGGTCTTGTATAGTGTCGAGGATTAAATGTAAGCCTTTTGTAGGGCTCTTGATTTCTTCTTGAGTTGGGATCTCAACAAGGGCTAAAACCTTATTAGGAGTCTTTAAAGAGCTTATTCTCTCAAGGTCTTTTTGAGAGATTTCTTCTACGATCAAATTTGTGAATTTTGATGCGCTTTCTTGCATCCATTCAGCTACACCATAAACACCTTTAATTCTGAACCGACTGTTCAATAATTCAGCAACCATTTTTTCGCCTTCTACAATGAACTCTTCATGCTCTTTGCGAAATTTGGCTTGTTTAAGCGAAACGAGATGTTTTAAATGGCTTTTGCTGATCATATATATTCGAACTTACTATAAACAATAAATCCCGGCTTGAACCGGGATTTAAAGTTAATATATTTTTTAATCCGAAGTCTGATAGACGTCAGATTGTCTTGTTATAGTGAGCGCAGCGAACTACTATTCAGCTACTACTTCAAAGTCGATCTCAACACCAACTTCTTTATGTAAGTTGATCTTAGCTTTATACGTTCCAACTTCTTTTACTGAATCACCATCAAGAGAGATTTTCTTGCGGTCGATATCAAATTTGAATTGAGCTTTAATAGCTTCAGAAAGTTGAAGAGCATTTACAGAACCGAAAATTTTACCAGAAGTACCGGCTTTAGCACCGATCTTAACAGTAATTCCTTCGATAGCTTTTGCTAAAGTTTCAGCTTCTTTCTTGATCTTTTCTTCTTTGAAAGCTTTTTGCTTAAGGTCTTCTGCACGAACTTTCTTGTTAGACTCAGTTGCCATAATTGCCATTCCTTGAGGAATTAAATAATTACGAGCATAACCGTTCTTAACTACGATAAGGTCATTTGTATAACCTAAGCCTGGGATATCTTGTTTTAAAATAATTTCCATGACGTGTCCTCCTTATTTTAATAAATCTGCAACATATGGCATTAATGCTAAGTGACGAGCTCTTTTAATAGCTTGTGACACTTTCTTTTGGTATT